>JBLIES010000171.1:0-7590 GCA_047633135.1 Roseivirga sp. | reverse complement strand
ATATTATTATTGATGGAGGCAACTCCTTTTTTCAAGATACGGATAGACGTATTGAATCTTTAAAGACTTCTGGTATCTCGTTCTTTGGTCTTGGCGTTTCTGGTGGTGCCGAAGGGGCAAGAAGAGGGCCAAGCATGATGGCTGGGGGAGATGCTAATGCTTATAGTTTTGTTCAGCCTATCTTTGAGGCTGTTTCTGCCAAAGTGAAAGGTGAGCCCTGTGTTGCTAGGGTAGGCAATGGTTCGGCAGGTCATTATGTTAAAATGGTACACAATGGAATTGAGTATGGCTTGATGCAGATTATTGCGGAAAGCTATGACTTAATGAAATATGCTCTTGGTTATTCCAATCAGCAAATTGCCGAGCGCTTTGATCTATGGAATGCGGGTAGGTTACAATCTTTCTTGATAGAAATTACAGCAGATATTTTTAAGCAAAAGGACGAACTCACAGGTAAAGATCTAATCGATTTAATTTCGGATAAGGCAAAACAAAAAGGAACGGGTAAGTGGATTTCACAAAATGCACTTGACTTAGGCACACCTATCCCCGCGATTGATGCGTCAGTGAGTATGAGGGCCATCTCTAGCTTTAAAGAAGAACGAGAAAGGGCAATGCTGCTTTATCCTAAATCTCAGGATGATCCAACCATGATTACCATAGAAGAATTAGAGTCTACGGTGTTTTTTAGCTTTATCATCACTTTTGCGCAAGGAATGAAGCAGCTAGATGAAGCCTCTAAGCTTTATGGTTTCGACCTTCACTTAGCTGAAATCGCTAAAATCTGGAGGGGGGGCTGTATTATTAGAGCTTCTTTACTCGAAGATATTAGAACCGCTTTTGCTGATAATAATGATCTAAAACATTTGCTATTTGAAAGTGACATCGTAGCAATGGTGAATGAACTATTGCCAAAAGTGAACAATGTAGTTGGGGTGGCAGCCAATACTGGCATACCAGTCTTGGGCATAGCCGCGAGCCTTAACTATTTCAATGCTTTCCGTTCAGCACGCTTGCCACTCAATCTTATTCAGGCTCAAAGGGATTATTTTGGGGCACATACTTATGAGCGCACCGACAGACCAGGCACTTTTCATACAAATTGGTAAATCGTGAAAATGAGAGCAAAACTGGTGACGGAAATCATAGTCGACTGAATGGTCCAAGCTTTTAGCGTTTGTTGTACAGTCTGATTGAGGTATCTATTAACGAGCCAAAATCCGCTGTCATTAACATGCGATAAAATGATTGAACCAGAGGCAATCGCCATCATGATCAACGTTTTGTCAATCATGGCCAAATCCATATCGATGATGACGGCAGCTACAATCCCTGCTGCTGTAAGCATAGCGACAGTCGCTGAACCTTGCATTATCCTTACCAATGCCGCAACGAGGTAAGCCAACAGCACTATCGAGAAAGAGGAGTTCTGCATTGAGTTCGCAATCAGTTCTCCAATACCAGTGCTAATCATCATCTGTTTTAAAACACCCCCAGCGCCAGTGATTAAAATAATCGAGCCAGCAGGGGACAAGGACCTATTGCTAACGTCAAATAACTCTCGCTTTGAAAGTCCTCTTTTGGTACCCAAAAAGTAAAGCGCAAGAAAGGTGGCCAGCAATAGTGACACGAAAGGATGACCTATGAATGCCAAGGCATCGACCCAATTACTCTGCGCTATAATTCCTTCTGCTGCGAGGGTGTTAAATAAAGAGCCGACTAAAATGAGGCCTATTGGTAAGCCAAGTATGAGGAAGATGAGCTTCACTAAGCCGGTGTCATAATCATCTGTAATTTCTTCTTCATCTTCGAATGTAGTGACTTCATCAGGGGTGATAAATTTACTTAACCACAACCCACAAATCAGGGCAACTGGCAAACCGATGATCAAACCAACCACTATCGCATAGCCCAAATCAACTTTTAGAATATCGGCAACAGCAACAGGTCCAGGAGTTGGAGGAATGAAACTATGGGTGACAGCTAAGCCCGTCAGAAGTGGCAATGCAAACGCCAAAACATTCTTCTTAACTCTATTAGCGAGTGCTTTTACGATGGGAAATAGTATGATAATTCCTACATCAAAAAAAACAGGTATCGAAACTATAAAACCAGTGATGAGCAATGCTAACCTTGACTTGGTTTCACCTCCTTTTTTTAAAAGAAATTGAGCTAAGGCTTGCGCTCCTCCCGAATGCTCTAGGATGGCTCCAAATATCGCTCCTAATCCCACTATTGTAGCTACGAAAGCAAGTGTGTCACCCATTCCTTTCGAAATACTTTCAATTATAATATCAGGTGATAAGCCCCCGACAAGACCAATCCAAATACTAGCTGCCAATAAGCAGAGGAATGCATTTAGTTTAAGTTTAATGATAAGAAACAGGAGGAGGGTGATTCCTGATACAATGGCAAAAATTAGCTGAAGTTCATCCATGGTAAAAATTCAATCGAGAAGGTATAACTTTATTTTTTTTGCTGAAAATGAGGAACGATAAAATCAACGATATCGGCTAAATCTTGATTGGCGTCTACTATAATGGCTTCTTTTGGTACCTCAAGCGTATCGAGTTGTGATTTTATTAAGGAAGAAGGCATGAAGTGATCTTTTCTTCCCTTCAGTCTGGAGATGGCATCTTCTTCAGCGATATTCAACACCACTAAGCTCAACGCTAACCGTTGGCTTAAATAGTCTCTGTATTTGACTTTTAATGCAGAGCAGGCGAGGATAAAGTGTTCTCGATGTGAATTTAAGAGGTGTTCAACAATTGCGGCTAGCCATGGCCAGCGATCTTCATCTGTCAATGCTTGACCTCGGCTCATCTTCATTATATTTTCTTTGGGGTGAAAATCATCGGCATCAAGAAAGGGGATCGATAACCGTTTGGATAATGCCTTGCTCACGGTGCTTTTTCCAGATCCCGAAACACCCATAATTAATACTACCTTTTTCATTATGGACCGAATATCAGAAAAATCAGCATAACGAGCCTTAGACTTGGGAATTAAGATGCAGAAATCATGTAAAAGCCCCATCGGGGTGACCTGTTCAAAGAAATCAAAGCGTCAACCAGATTAAGTCCTGTAGGGGCGACCTGTAGATAGAAACGAAGGAGGTAATTATAATAAACCCCATCGGGGTGACCTGTTCAAAGAAATCAAAACGTCAACGACATTAAGCCCTGTAGGGGCGACCTGTAGATAGAAACGAAGGAGGTAATCATGTAAAAGCCCCATCGGGGTGACCTGTTCATGGAAATCAAAACGTCAGCGAGATTAAGCCCTGTAGGGGCGACCTGTAGATAGAAACGAAGGAGGTAATCATGTAAAAGCCCCATCGGGGTGACCTGTTCATGGAAATCAAAACGTCAGCGAGATTAAGCCCTGTAGGGGCGACCTGTTCATAGAAATAATGTAGGTAATTTATAATAAACCCCATCGGGGTGACCTGTTCAAAGAAATCAAAACGTCAGCGAGATTAAGCCCTGTAGGGGCGACCTGTGTTTTATGCTCGATAGAATTAAAGAGGTTGGTTCAGAATTACCTCAAACCGAATGATCGTTAAGTAATGCAGAGGTTAATTTGAGGGATACTGAAACCAGTTCGGGATAATACTTAGAATTAGACTCCTAGCTGTTCATCCTGCCTGAAAAGCAGACGGGTGTCTCAGTACCATTGGGCTAAATCTGAATCAAGAGAGGTATAATGTCCAGCATGAGTGCCTCTTTGGAAAATGTGCATCTGCCTTGGATAGAATGTCCAAAGATTAAAGAGTGGCATGAATGAGGCTCTGGAGTAGCCTTTCTAGCTCGCCAAGGGGCTTAAAACTGAATTAGAGAATAGGCAGAAAGTTTACTTTAGCTAGCGGTTAGAAGTGCTGTGAATAGAAATAGGCTGCTTCTTTGTCGTTGTCTGCTTGAATAATTCTTCTCAATGTATCTTTGAATTGCAATCTATTAGTTACAACTTTGTATAATATACAATGTATAACTAATGAAAAATAAGGGACTTGGTGAGTTCGAAGAATTAGTGCTTTTGGCTGTCTGTATTTTAAAAGGGGAGGCTTATGGCATTAACGTAAAGAACGAAGTAGAGAAGCACAGCGGTCGCTCTATACTTTTGGGGGCAGTGCACATTACTCTGTATCGTCTTCAGGACAAAGGGTTGCTCAAATCTGAAATGGGTGGCAATACTGAGAAACGTGGCGATAGACGCAAACGCCTTTTCGAAATTACTCCTTCGGGCATGCGCCAATTGGAGGCCGCTCAGGATGTACGCCAAAAAATGTGGTCTTTGATTCCTCAACTCAATGCTGGCCACTAATGCCCAATAATAAACCCAACACCCCCAAACTGGCCAATTGGTTGGCAGCCAAGTGCATTGATAAAATGTACTTGGAAGAGTTTTTAGGGGACTTACAAGAAATTTACGAAGACAGAATGCTGGTCAAAGGCAAGTGCTATGCAAAATCCATGTACTGGGTTGATGCCTTACACTTGCTCATAGGGTTCTCTTCTTTCTCACTTTTCAAAACTCATAACAACAACACCATGATGATCAAAAGCATGTTCAAAATTGCCTGGCGGAATGCCATCAGGCAAAAGCAATTTACATTGCTCAATCTGCTCGGTCTAATTATAGGCATCAGTATTTCGCTTACTATCGGTCTTTTCATACACCATGAAACTACCTATGACACATTTCTACCCGATATAGAGCAGGTATACCGTGTCAACCAACCCAACATATGGAGTGATTGGGCGGCTCAAATGTCAACCACAGGCCCAAATGTGGCAGTGGCATTGCGAGAAGAAGTACTAGAATTTGAAGAGGTCACTCGAATCATGTCTTTGGGAGCGCAAATCACCAATTACAAAGCAGAAACTAAAAAGGACAAGTCTTTTGAAGAAACTGCCTTTTTTGCTGTTGAGGATAATTTTTTAGACGTTTTTCCATTCGATTTTTTAGAAGGAAATCCAAAAACAGCCATAGCAACACCCAATAGTATGGTGATGACCAAAGCTACTGCCGAACGCTACTTTAGTTTTGAAAGTGCCATCGGAAAAACGCTTGAAGTAAAACAATGGGATGGCACTTGGCAAAGTTTTGTGGTAACAGGCGTTTTGGTTGATGTGCCGAGCAAATCCCATCTGCAATTTGATATCTTAGTGTCGCTCGGGAGCTACCAATCGCAAATGGACCGTGATGGCTGGAAATGGATTTGGACGGCTTTTTCTACTTACGTGAAGGTAAATGAAGGCACTAACTTGGCCACATTGACAGATAAGCTTCAGGCAATTCCACCTAAATATGCTCCTCCAACAACGGAACGAATTTTTAACCAAAGCTTTGAAGAGTTTACGGCTGGCAACCCATGGGAACTGACTTTGCAGCCTGTTAAAGAAATTTATTTATCGGAAGAGCCGCCCTTCAATGCTTTTGGCCCAGTCGGCAATCCACAGTTTATTAAAATATTTATGTCCATAGGGATTTTGGTGTTGGTGCTTTCCTGCATTAATTTCATGAACCTTTCTACGGCTCGTTCTTCCAATCGCGCCAAGGAAGTGGGCATCAGAAAAGTATTGGGTTCCGAAAGAGGTGCTTTGGTAAAGCAGTTCATTTTTGAATCTACGTTGTTTGTGGCAGTCAGCACTATTGCTGCCTTTTTTATTGTGAATGCTTCTTTGGGCTGGTTCAATGCCCTTTCGGGGAAAGCGTTGGCTTTGATTCCTTACTTAACGCAACCTGCTTTTATTGGTCTAATGCTGACTTTTGTATTGTTTTTAGGAATTGTGGCGGGCAGTTATCCAGCGTTCTACCTTTCTTCTTTCAAACCAATTCAAGTATTGAAAGGAAAAATGACTGTGGGCTTTAAGGGTAAAGGCATTCGTAACGGTTTGGTGGTTTTTCAATTCACTATTTCCATCGCTTTGATCATCTGTACTTTCTTTGTTCAGAAACAGCTGAAGTACACTGCTAATTTAGATTTAGGTTTTGCCAAAGAAAACATACTCCAAATTGATAATATAGAACAAATAGGGTTTGATACAGAACGCTTAAAAGCCGAATTGTTGGCCATGTCGGCCTTCACTCAAGTGGGTAAATCCTTCGGTGTACCGCCTTATGTTTGGTCGGGCGACAGGTACAAATCGACAGCGCCAGAAGCGCCTGTTGTGGCTTTAAGCAACCTAAGGGCAGAAGGCGATTACCTTGATGTATTGGGCTTGGAATTTAAAGCTGGAAGGAACTTTGACAAACTTAAGCCTACCGACAAATACAAAGTAGTGCTGAATGAAGAAGCCGTAAGAGTACTGGGCTGGGGCGGAGAAAATTCAAGCGCTGCCATTGGTGAGTTTGTGGTTATGGCTTCTGGAAATGAGGATAAAATGGAGATCATTGGCGTAGTGAAGGACTTTAATTTTACCAGTGCAAGAGAGGAAATTTCACCATTAATCTTTATCCACCTAGATAACGACAAGGTTTGGGATTATGGCACAGGCCTATCCAATTACTCCATGCGATTGAACCCAGAAGTGGGCGCTAACACTGCCGAATTACAAGCGGTACTGGATAAGGTGGAGAAAAGCATTCATGAAATTGATGCTACGATTCCTTTTGGATACAGCTTTTTAGACCGAGAGTTTGAAAATACTTTTGAGGAAGAGAACAGAATGGCTGCGGTGCTGAATATATTCACGATAATGGCCTTGGTGATCGCTTGCCTTGGCTTGTTTGGTTTGGCTGCCTTTTCTGCAGAGCAAAGGCTCAAGGAAATTGGGATCAGAAAAGTATTGGGGGCGAGGGTGTATGAATTGGTTACCCTATTTTCATCGGAATTTACCAAGCTCTTTTTGGTGGCCATTCTGCTGGCATCACCCATTGCTTATTTCTTGGTGGATCAATGGCTCAATGATTTCGCCTATAGAACACCAATTGACCTTTGGGTATTTTTGGTAGCCACTTTGGGCACATTGACCATCGCAATTGCTACCATTAGCTTTCAGTCACTGAGGGCAGCAAATAGAAATCCTATAGATACTTTAAGGAGTGAATAATTTGGCTTTATCTAAGGTCTTAGTCACTTGCTAAGACCTAAATTACATGAATAATAGTGGGCGCTTTTTTGATAGAAAGTACTAGAAGAAAACAACAAGACTGATCTACTTCTATTCGAAGGGCTTATCACATTTGAATTCGACCAATTATCAGAAATTTAGCTTTAATCTAGCGGATGACTGAACAGTAAGAGGCAAAAATCGTTTTATTGACATAAATTAACGTCTTGAAATTATCTTGTCTCATCATATTACTTTGCTTCTGTTCCTTTGCGCAAGCTCAGCACTTTGGAGAGCCTTCTTTTGTCAGAAGCGTCTACTTTGGTGGTGGAAGTTCCTATGTTGACTATCGTCAGACAGATAAGATTTTGGCATTTTTGGATTCAGTGCCCAATGTGCATAATTACGTGATCACTGTTCATAGCCATACAGACAATATTGGAGGTAAAGATTACAATGAATTCTTGTCTGAAATGCGAAGCGAATCGGTCATCGAAATTCTTCTAATCGATGGAGATGTTAAAAAAGGGTCTAT
>JBLIES010000170.1:0-7639 GCA_047633135.1 Roseivirga sp. | reverse complement strand
CGAAGGTCACCTTTCTTTTGGTCTTTTGATACCAATAATTGAGCGATTGTGCCAACTCGTTAAGGTCGGTTTTCTCATTGATAGGCATCATTTTAGAACGGGTTTCATCAATAGCTGAATGCAACGACACCGCTAAATTAATTTTGGCATCATCATCGGCCATTTTAATGATCATTTTGGGGATGCCCACAGTAGAAAGGGTAATTCGCTTAGGAGACATGCCTAATCCTTCTGGCGATGTAATTTTATTGATCGACTCCATTACGTTTTGGTAATTGAGCAAAGGCTCGCCCATTCCCATGTACACAATGTTAGTCAAGGGTCGGTTAAAGTACAATTCGCCTTCCTCTTTTATAGCGACTACTTGATCGTAGATTTCATCTGGGTTTAAGTTGCGCATCCGCTTTAATTTCCCGGTGGCGCAGAAATGACAATTGAGGCTGCAGCCTACTTGGGAAGAGATGCAGGCAGTAATTCTGTTATCAGTTGGAATTAAAACGGATTCCACCGTCATACCATCATGAAGTTTCACAGCATTTTTAATGGTGCCGTCCTCGCTGCGTTGCATTTGATCTACACGAATGTGGTTGATGGCAAAGTGTTCCTTCAAAAGATCTCTTGTGGATAGCGAAATATTGGTCATCTGGTCAAAGTCTTTCGCAGACTTTTTCCAAAGCCATTCGTAGACTTGTTTCGCCCTAAAAGCCTTGTCTCCAATACTCACAAAAAAGTCCTGAATTTCTGCTAAAGACAGTTGTCTAATGTCGCGTTTTGCCTCAACCATTTTGCAAAGGTAACGATCTAAGTTTGAATCTTTGAAAGGAAAACGCCTGGTAAGCTTACAACTTTATTTTCGCTGTAATCAAACATCGCTATCCCTGTTTTTGCCCTTGCAATTTCTTTTTGAGGGGTAGAAAGCAAATAAATAAGGTCGAAGCTTTTTCGGCTGATTTCGTCTACCGCAATCTGTACTTTGATTGTTTCTCCGTGAAAAGCCTCACCCTTGTAGGCAATGGCTACATCGGCTTGGATGGTACCGAAACCCTCAATTGAAAGTTCATCTTTATAACCAAGTGAATTGAAGAATTGGAAGCGTGCTTCATGGATGATGCTCAATACGCTGTCGTTTCCTAGGTGGCCTCCGTAGTTGATGTCTGAGATTCTTACTTTGATTTCGGTTTGAAATTGAAAAATTATAGGCAATTCAATCTTCACTCTTGGCATAATTTCTTTGAAATTTTTTGTAAATCTAAGACATAATGACCGAATACACTCAATTAGAGCATTTTTTTGAAGTCAGAATTTCCGAAAAAACCCTATGGACTATTCTTTGTAAAGGCTTGTTTGTTCTTATGAAGAACTCAGGATATTTAACATAGAATTAAGGTCATGGATTTTAAAAAATATACAATCAAATCGCAGGAAGCCATTCAAAAGGCGGCCGAGATTGCAGCTGCCAATCAGCAGCAAGCCATTGAGCCAGGCCATATTTTAAAGGCAATTCTTTTGTCAGACGAAAATGTGATGTCTTTTCTGATAAAAAAACTCAGCATTAATAGAATTCAACTCGACTCGAGGCTAGAGGAAGTGATGGCAAGCTACCCCAAGGTTAGCGGTCAGCAGCCTTACCTCTCAAACGATGCGCATGGTATACTTACCAAGTCCATGGATTACCTCAAGGAATTCAAAGATGAATTCGTGGCAGTAGAGCACCTACTTTTAGGCCTTCTAGAAGGGAAAGAAAAAGTCGCTTCTTTAATGAAAGAAGTGGGCTTTGCCAAAAAGGGATTGATTGCTGCTATTAAGGAATTGCGCGGTGGCAATAGCGTCACCGATCAACATGCAGAAGGAAAGTATCAATCGCTAAGTAAATACTCGATCAATCTCAATGATTTGGCGAGCCAAGGAAAGATTGACCCGGTCATTGGTCGAGATGAAGAGGTCAGACGATTACTACAAATCTTATCGCGCAGAACAAAAAATAACCCAATACTTATTGGTGAGCCAGGGGTGGGTAAAACCGCCATAGTCGAAGGTCTGGCCCAAAGAATTGTAGATGGCGATGTTCCAGAAAACCTAAAGTCCAAAGTGCTTATTTCTTTAGACATGGGACTTTTGGTGGCAGGTGCTAAGTTTAAAGGAGAGTTCGAAGAGCGCTTGAAGGCCGTCATCAAAGAAGTGCAAGATGCTGCCGGAGAAATAATTCTCTTTATCGATGAGATTCATACTTTGATTGGAGCTGGTGGCGGTGAAGGCGCAATGGATGCTGCCAACCTCTTAAAGCCCGCTTTGGCAAGGGGAGAGCTTCATGCGATTGGGGCGACTACCTTAAAGGAATATCAAAAATACATTGAGAAGGATAAGGCCTTGGAAAGAAGGTTCCAGACTGTAATAGTTGATGAACCAAATCAAGATGATGCCATTTCTATTCTACGTGGAATTAAAGAAAAATACGAAGTCCATCATGGAGTAAGGATCAAAGATGATGCGGTGATTGCTGCCGTAGAACTATCGAGCCGATATATTTCTGATCGTTTTTTACCCGATAAAGCCATTGATTTAATGGATGAGTCGGCATCAAAACTGAGAATTGAGATTGATTCGTTGCCAGAAGAGTTGGATGAACTCAACCGTAAAATCATGCAGCTAGAAATTGAGCGGGAGGCCATGCGAAGAGAAAAAAATAAGGATAAAGAATCAGTGCTTTCAAAGGACATTGCCGAAATCTCTGGAAAACGTGATAGCCTCAAAGCCAAGTGGGAGAATGAAAAGTCGGTGATTGTTGGGATTCGTCAGGAAAAGGAAAATATCGATCGCTTTAAATCTGAAGCTGAGAAGGCCGAGCGTGAAGGCGATTTTGGTAAAGTAGCTGAGATTCGATACGGTAAAATCGTAGAGTCTGAAGCTAAACTCGAAGAGTTTAAAGCCAAGATGAAAGAACTCAATGGTGAAAAATCCTTATTGAAAGAAGAGGTGGACGCTGAAGATATTGCGGAAGTAGTGGCAAAATGGACTGGCATTCCACTTTCAAAAATGCTTCAGTCTGATAGAGAGAAGCTATTGCATTTAGAGGAAGAGCTGGGTAAAAGAGTAGCAGGACAGAGAGAAGCGATAACGGCCCTTTCAGATGCCGTGCGAAGAAGCAGAGCGGGTTTGCAAGACCCTAAACGCCCAATTGGTTCATTTATCTTTTTAGGTACCACTGGTGTTGGCAAAACAGAGTTGGCAAAAGCTTTGGCGGAGTACCTTTTCAATGATGAAAACAATATGGTGCGTATCGATATGTCGGAATATCAGGAACGACATGCGGTGAGTAGACTGATTGGAGCGCCTCCTGGCTATGTGGGTTATGATGAAGGAGGGCAGTTAACCGAAGCGGTGCGTAGAAAACCGTATTCAGTTATTTTGTTAGATGAGATTGAAAAAGCGCATCCCGATGCTTTCAACGTGCTGCTACAAGTTTTGGACGAGGGCCGATTGACCGATAACAAAGGTCGTTTAGCGAACTTCAAGAATACGATCATCATCATGACGACCAATATTGGCTCTGATCTTATTCAAGAAAATTTTGCGAAGATTGATGAGGACAATGTTTTCGAAGTCATTGAGGCGACTAAGGTGGAAGTTATGGATCGTTTGAAAAGATCGGTAAGACCAGAATTTTTGAATAGGATAGATGAAACCATCATGTTTATGCCTTTGAATAAGGATAACATCAGACAGATTGTTCGTATCCAGTTTGGTTTGATTCAGAAACAGTTGAAAGAAAACGGAGTATCGATTGAAGCGACTGACGAAGTCTTGGATTACCTAGGAGAACTCGGTTGGGACCCGCAATACGGAGCGAGGCCGTTGAAAAGAGTCATCCAACGCAAAGTGCTGAACGAGCTTTCGAAACAAATTCTGTCGGGGAAAATCGACCGGGATTCAGTCGTGAGCATTGAGCTTAGTCCTGACAAAGAAGTCGAGTTTATCAATATTGAAAAGGTAGAAGCTTTATAGGCTTTGAAGAAAAGTCGTCCGACCACTCTGAGTGGTCAGACGACTAAAATGTAAAAGTGCTCTTCGGAGCCTTTTTTTGTTTTGATGCGCAGCCTCATAGAGGCGTGCTGTTAATAGCACCGTGAAATTTAAAATTGAACCCCGTAGGGGTGGGCTAAAAATAGGCCGCCCCTAAGGGGCTTGAAAAGGCTGGATATTTTATCTATTAACAGATCGTCCCGCTGGGACTTTTGTTAAGGAGGCCATTGGCAATTCTAAGTTCGTTATTTATTATTCTTTAACCATTGAAGTTCTATCCAATCAATTGAAGAATTATTTTTTGGAAGATGCGGATTTTGTGAAGAGAGGGCGGCTTGTAAATCTAAAAGATCAAGGGCACGAATAAGAGCCTCTTCTTTGGAAAGAGGGATTTTCTCATAGAGAGCTTTTTTATCTTCAAAACTATTGTAAGTCAACAACTTCGACATAATTCAAAAGTACGAAAGCTTTTTGATTGTGGAAATAGTTATAATTATCCAATCTCAATATCAAACTCACTTAAAAGCGCCAATACAGCGGGCACTGAGAATTTGGCCTTTTTAAGTTTATTGTTCCTTGGATTGAATTGGTAGCCATGCGCTTCTCTAAAATCTACTTTAGAAAGATCGCAATCATTGAATGTGCTGCCCGAAAGATTTGAGCCACTAAAGTTTGAAGCAGAAAGATCAGTTTTTACAAAATCACATTCTTTGATTTCGCTATTGAGGAATCGTGTGTTCGTAATTTTCAAACCCATAAAATTACAATAGCTGATCTGGCAATTATCGAACGAGAAAGAGAGCAGCATTTTGCTGATATGCTCAAAATCAATCCCGCTTAATTTGCAGCCTTTAAAGCTGACTTCTTGCCATTTGGCATTGATCACTTTTGTCTGCGATAGATTACAATCTTCGAAGTGGCAATTTTCGAAGTGGGTTTGGCCTAAATCCGCTTGGCTAAAGTCACAATTCTTGAATGTGCAACTATCGTAAAAATTACCTCTAAAGGATTGCTCTTTAAAGTCTTCTTTCTCAAAAGTGATTTCGCTATGCTCCCTCATAAGCCTAAATATTTAGGGTTGAAGTCATTAACAACTTCAACCCTGATTCCTATTGATCCGATTCCCTGATAACTGATAACTACCTTTTTTTCAACCAAGCTTCTCTTCTTGCTTTTGCTTGAGGACTAGCGTTTTCATTGATGGCCGAGGCAAATTGTTGCGCTTCTTCTAGCGTAAGTTGTGCACTTTTTTCATCACCCCACATTTTACGGAATTTGATTTCAATGGTATCTCCCGGTTTGTGGGCGGCTAAGATCTCGTTGATATTTGAATCATCATTTAATTCTGTTCCCGCTAGGCTAAGAATAACATCTTCGACTTCAACTCCTGCCTTGTAAATCGCAGCGCCAACATTTGCGTTGCTTGTAAGCTGCCAGCCTTCTTGTTGCTTGCGGATAGTACCGCCTAAGCTTGCTTTTCCTGCGCCTATGTTGACAAAGGTGACTCCCATTTTCTCGAAAAGGCCCGCGAAATCAGGGGCTTGGCTGTCGAAAATATACTTATCGAA
This sequence comes from Roseivirga sp., assembly GCA_047633135.1. Classification (GTDB taxonomy): domain Bacteria; phylum Bacteroidota; class Bacteroidia; order Cytophagales; family Cyclobacteriaceae; genus Roseivirga. Next base: position 2,051 of record JBLIES010000170.1, on the reverse strand, counting down.
AAAGTCGTTGGCGAAAGTTTCTCCAGCATATTCTGCCAAACGATCTTGCAAATTACGCACGGTATAAGGAATTTCTGGTTTACCATGTTGCTGCCAAACATGCTTCATGTAATCATCTAGATTTTTCCCGTCATCCCTTGTTCTTAAAGACATATCGAGTGCCAAGCCAAGCACCGAGCCGTAAGTATAGTAGCTTATGAATATATTACTAAGGTTGGTAGGGTCAATCGAAGTAGCAGCATCTACAAAAGGCGCTTGATAACTCATTTCTATTGGAGTATGGTAATTTCTGCCTGGGGCATTCATCACATAACCAACACTTCCGCCTAAACCACGCACATACTGCTCTGCGGTAATACTCCCAGAACGAGCCTGTATTAAAGCAGTGTAATAGCTAGTAAAACCTTCGGCAAACCAAAGTTCACCGCTCATATTGGCATCTTCGAAATCAAATGGCTCGAGTGATTTTGGTCTGATTCTTTCGACATTCCAACTATGGAAAAATTCATGAGAAATTGTGCTCATTGACGTGGTGGCTAAAGGCCTTTCAATTGGCAAACCACTCACTACATAAGTTGAGTTTCTGTGTTCCATACCGTCTCCACTTGCATTTGGCATATAGCAAGAAAGGAAAACGTATTCGTCAAAATCGAATTTTGGCAATTCACCAAAGACCGCTCTTTGCTGTTCTACAATTCCCATCAACTCATCAAAGTATCGATCAACTTCTTTGTCGGTTGTGCCGTGCTTATGCAATGCCCAGCGAACAGTTTGATCGCCTACTTTTCTCTCTCTGATAAAGAGGTCCGCAATTTCTGTCGGGCTGTCCAATAAATAGTAGGTGTTTGGAGCATAATAGATTCCACTACCGAGTGGCTTCAGCTGGGTTGCTACTTTCCATTTACCCACTTTAGGCAAATTGAATTTTACTTTTACTGGCCTTTTGTCTAGGCCTCTTGCCCAAGCCAAAGTCGCTGGCATATTCAAATGTGCATGAGTTTCATCAATACCCGAGTAAGTACCTCCTGCTCGGTTGGCGTATAGGGTGTATTCAAAGTTCACCGTGCCATCATGATTGGCGACATCCCATTGATAAGGGTTGGCGCGAGTAACGGGCAATTCATTTCCTTTGCTGTCTGTCGCCTTTACTGAGTAGACGTTCTTGGCAAATTCATGCACTGCATAACGGCCCGGTGAACTTCTGCTCATTCTTACTTCAAGCACCTTGTTTTCTAGGTTAGCAAACTTGATTTTAATATTGGCTTCGTGGTGCACCGCATTATCGAAGGACAATTCGTATTCGTTGAAGGTTTGGGCCTGAAGGCTGATGGCCAAAAGGCTAAAAAGTAGGATGGTTAGTTTTTTCATTGTCAGGAACGCTTAATAATTAATTCTATTTTTTGTTAAATTTTTATGGATAAACCGCTCTCACCTCTACCTCGATAAACTTATTTGGGTCGACCAAGGTAAATACGCCAATAGTAGAACGGGCTACTTTGTTTGGGTTTTCTGCTGTCCCGAAGTATTCGCCATACGCCTTAAACCAACCGTCAAAATCTGGTTTGTTGTTGTTTTCAGGGTCTGGAGCCACATAAACTTTCATGGCCACCACATCTTTAAGGCTTAGTCCTTCTTCACCCAAGTATTCGGCAATTCTTTTTAGGGTGCTGAGGCTCTGCTCATAAGTATTGCCAAGTCTATTGCGGTCGCCTTCGGGCTTGCTTTCATCCTTCACATCAGTCACCATGCCACTGGCAAAGTACATGCTTTTTCCAGCGGGTACTTTCACCCCTTTTAAAATCGAAGACCCTTCTCTTTCGAAACGAATGACCTCTTCTGTATTCTTTTCGTTGTGGTCATCATCGTGATCTTCTTCACAAGCAGAGAATGATAAAAATGCCAGTAACAGGAAAAGGTATTTAATTCTAAAAGCCATGATTCTTGATTTAGCCATGAATATACAAAAGTTCGTTCGTCACATAGCCTTGGTTTTTATTGAAGCTTGTGCTTATCTTTCAATCAACCTTAAATTCAAACCATGAGAATCCTTC
>JBLIES010000169.1:0-7655 GCA_047633135.1 Roseivirga sp. | reverse complement strand
ATGAAGAAAAACAAGTTCATCCAAAATTGGGGTACGGCTTCTTATGGCCTGCTTTTGAAAGAAATTTATGACGGAGAAGTGGTGAACAACACTTTCAAAGAGAACACAATTGGTATTTTTTTAGAAGGCTCTACACGCATTAATTACACCAAAAATAATTTTGAACGTAACGGTTGGGCAATTAAAGTAAATGGGGGTTGTTACCTCAATATTTTTAGCGGGAATAACTTTTTGGGCAATTCTTTCGACCTAAGTTACAATACAAAAATGAACGATAATTCCTTTGAAGGAAACTACTGGAGTTCATACGCTGGATATGATTTGGATAAGGATAAAATTGGAGACGTTCCTTTTAGGCCGGTGAAGCTTTTTTCATATGTGGTCAACAGAACGCCCGAATCCATTATTCTGCTTAGAAGTCTTTTTGTTGATATCATTAATTTTTCAGAACGGGTTTCTCCTATTTTTACTCCAGACGATTTGCTAGACAACCACCCTGCCATGAAACGCTTTGCCAATGATTAAGATAGAGAATTTGCATAAGCAGTTTTCCAAGCTTAAGGTGCTTGATGGCGTTTCGTTTTCTACAGCATCTCATGGAATAATTGCAGTTTTAGGACCAAATGGCTCAGGAAAAACCACTATTCTGAAATCTATTTTAGGAATGGTATTGCCCGATCGAGGAGAGATTTATTTTGAAGGTAAACCTGTTTTGGGCAGTTGGAATTATAGAAACCGTATTGGCTACTTACCTCAGATTGCTCGTTTTCCGGATAACCTTACGGTTCAGGAGCTAATCGATATGATTAAGAACCTTAGGGACGTTAAGGCCAACGAAAAGGAGTTAATTAAAAGGTTTGGCTTGGGCGATTCGCTCTCAAAAAAACTCAGCAACCTTTCTGGAGGGACAAAGCAAAAAGTAAACATTGTACTCACCTTCATGTTCGATGCCCCTTTGTTGATTTTAGACGAACCCACTGCCGGTCTAGACCCTGTTGCGCTAATTCAGCTCAAAGAGCTTATAAAAGAAGAAAGAGCAAAAGGTAAAACCTTGCTCATTACCACTCATATTATGAGTTTGGTAGAAGAACTTTCGGATGAAATCATTTTTCTCTTAGAAGGTAAAATCTATTTCCAAGGCACAGTGGAGGCACTCCAGGAGCAGACGCAACAAAGCAACTTGGAATATTCCATAGCTAAAATTTTAGAGCGCGATGTATAAGATTTTAAAATACAGCTTTGCCGACCTTACCCGTAGCCGATGGAGTTATGTGTACTTGGCTTTTTACTTGGTTTTGGGCTTTGTATTGCTATTCCTTAATAATGATCTTTCCAAGGCGGTAATTACTTTGATGAATATTATCGTTGTGCTTACGCCAATGATCGGTACCATTTTTGGCATTATGTATTTTTACAGCGCCCGAGAGTTTACCGAGTTGCTGTTGGCCCAACCCATAAAACGTAGCCATATTTTTTTAGGTCAGTTTTTAGGAATCGCCTTGTCATTGTCTTTGAGTCTAGTAATTGGTTTGGGCATTCCATTTTTAATTTATGGTGTGGCGCTGTCTTCAGATATTTGGGATTTTGGCCTGCTTTTAGTCGTAGGGGCGTTTCTCACTTTTATTTTCGTGGCTTTGGCGGTTAATATTTCGCTTCGAAACGAAAACAAAGTGAAAGGCTTCGGTTATGCCATTCTTCTCTGGTTGTTTATGGCTGTTATTTATGATGGCCTCTTTTTGATTTCCTTATTGGTGTTTGATGATTATCCCTTAGATAAATTCACATTGGCGGTGAGTATGTTCAACCCTATCGATCTGTCTAGAATAATGATTTTACTGAAACTCGATATTTCGGCTCTATTGGGTTATACAGGAGCGCTATTCCAAAACTTCTTCGGAAATGGCTCAGGCATGTTGGTGTCATTTTTAATGCTGACCATGTGGGCTTGTGTTCCTGTATGGTTCTTGGTGAAAACTGCACGTAAAAAAGATTTTTAGCCAATAAAAAGAGGCTGTGACTTGTTAATGTTTAACCTAATGGGTTTTGAGGGTAAAGGCTTGATTGTTTTTCCTGATTTAGGTCAGTCTTTTTACGAACTATTTGCTTCAACTTCATTCTATAAATAAATACAAGGCCATGGATGTCCGAGTGAAGTTTTTAGGAGGGGCTAAGTCTGTAACAGGTTCCAAATATTTGTTAGAAATAGGGCATAAAAGATTGTTGGTTGATTGTGGTCTTTTTCAGGGCTTGAAGGAATTGAGACTTAGGAACTGGGCTGAGTTCCCAGTCGATGCCACTTCAATCGATGCAATAGTCCTAACGCATGCACATATCGACCATTCTGGTTATTTGCCAAGGATAGTTAAGGATGGTTTTTCTGGTCCGATTTATTGTACCGAAGCTACTGCGTCCTTATTGGAAATAATGTTGAAGGACGCGGCTAAACTCCAGGTGGAAGAGGCAGATTACATTAACAAAAAAGGCTATTCGAAACACAATCCACCACTTCCACTTTTTGATATCGCTGATGCAGAAAAGGCGTTAGGAATGCTGGAAGCCCTACCCTATATGGACTCGGTTGGTATTTTTGAAAATGTCAAAGCCACCTTTTTCGATGCCGGACATATTTTAGGGTCTTCAATTGTTTCACTCAGTATTGAAGGCGAGACCCAGCAAAAGAGAATTGTTTTTTCTGGAGATTTAGGTCGTTATCATCAACATGTCCATAATGACCCTAGTCCTATTGATCAAGCCGATGTGCTGTTTATAGAATCAACTTATGGTGACCGAGACAACGTAGCCCATAATGTTGAAAACCAGCTCGCAACTATCGTTAAGGATACATTTAATAATGGTGGATGTTTGCTAATTCCCGCTTTCGCTGTAGGAAGAACACAGCTACTCCTCTACTATTTTTTTCAGTTGCTGGAAAAGAAATTAATTCCGCAATGCGAAATCTATATCGATAGCCCCATGGCCATTAGTACAACCAACTTATTTAAGGTGCATCCCAACGATCACAAGTTAGGAATAGGCAGGGAGACTGAGGATTCTATTTTCGATTACGCTCATTTCAAATATTATAGATCACAAGAGTCGTCCATTAGCATCAATAATATTGAAAGTAATGCTGTGATTATTTCTGCTAGTGGAATGTGTACAGGAGGGCGAATACTTCAACATTTGTACAATCGCTTACCCCATAAAAAGGATACACTACTTTTTGCAGGATACCAGGCAGAGGGGACTCGTGGAAGGAAGATTCAGGAAGGGGAGCTTACTTCGCGCATTTATGGAGATGAAATCCCTGTTTTATGTAAAACTGAAAGTATTTATGGGCTTTCTGCCCATGCGGATAGGCAAGAATTGATGTACTGGGCAAGTCAATTCAAACAAGCTCCAAAAATTGCCTTTGTTGTTCACGGTGAGTTAGCAAGCGCTACTCATTTCTCGGAAAAACTGATGGGAGAACTTCATTGGCCAAATGTGGTGATTCCGAATTATCTTGAAAGCTTTGAACTCTTTACGGGTATTTAGCTAGAAATAAAAAAGAGGAAAGCATAATAACACTTTCCTCTTTGTAAGTACTTTCAGGCCTTTTTAGTTAGCCTTAGGATAATCTGAATAACCTTGAACACCAGGGGTGTAGAATGTGCTCTGATCTGGATTAGACAAAGCAAGATCTTTTTTCATTCTTGTTACCAAATCAGGGTTAGCGATAAATGGAACTCCAAAAGCAACTAACTCTCCTTTGTTGGCTTGTAAGTCTTTTTCAGCACGCTCTTTAGTATAGCCACCACTCAAAATGTAAACTCCTTTGAAGTTGTCACGGATAATATCCTTTACTTTTTGAGGCACTTCTGGTGCCCCCAAATGAGAATGATCAACCACATGGATATAAGCAATTCCAATTTGATTCAATTCTTTTGCGAGGTATTCAAACTGCGCATCAATGCCATCAAATTCACCCATTTCGTTGAAAACACCATAAGGAGAAAGACGGATGCCTACTTTATCTTTTCCAATGGCATCTGCCATTCCTTGCGCAATTTCAATAGCAAATCGGCTTCTGTTTTCATTCGACCCACCATATTCATCTGTGCGCTCATTAGCCTTTGGGTTGATGAATTGTTCTACGAGGTAGCCGTTGGCACCATGTATTTCAACCCCATCAAAACCCGCTTCAATAGCTAATTTTGCCGAATTGATAAACTCTTGAATGGTTGATTTTACTTGTTCGGTCGTCATAGCTGTAGGAGCCGTGTGGTCCAGCATGCCTTTTCCGTCCACATACATTTGACCACTAACGAGGATCCCACTTGGAGAAATTACTTGTGCGTCAGCAGGTAAGTTTTCAATATGACCGATCGCACCAGTATGCATAAACTGAAGGAATATTTTTGAGCCAGCCGCGTGCACTTTTTCTGTGACTAATTTCCATCCTTCAACTTGACCTTGATTGAATAGTCCTGGAATTCGAGGGTAACCCAATCCATTTGGTGATGGTGACGTGCCTTCCGTAATGATCAAACCAGCCTCTGAACGTTGTTCATAATATTCTGACATTAACGAATTAGCGGTATTTTTTTCTACAGCCCTTGATCGGGTCATAGGCGCCATCACGACTCTATTTTTTAGGGTGATGTCACCTAACTTGAATTCACTAAATAATTTATATTCTGACATAATTTTTGATTGACGCTCTCTTTTTTGATAAGCTAATGTCTAACTATTACTTGGTCATAAAGATTTCATATCAGATGGATTTATTTTGCCTCAGAATCTAGCAAAGCTAAAGGGGTTACGTTTTAGCGTTTATGATTATATTTCAGAAAATTTAGAATGTCCGACTACCAAAATATACTTCAAAAGCTTCAGGTCGCATCGACAGACGAAAATAATCTCCATTGCATAAAGGTGCTGGATCAGCTTGGCCTACTTTTTGAAACAATGGGATCAAAGCAAATTCCAGTAACCCGTTTTAAGATCATTATCACACGCCTTGAAGAAATCCTGTCCAAGGATACACTTTATGTAAAACAGCTGTCAGTCGTAAAACCTGATATTACTGAGGTTTTAAGAAAGGAGTATGGACTTACTACGAAGTTGTATTATCGGTTTAAGTGGATTTATAATGGGGGTTTATTTGTAGGCATGCCTTTAGGGATGATTGCGGGAGTAATTTATGGATTCGAAAGTATTTTTAATTGGATAACACCCATTGGAATCGTCTTTGGGCATTTTTTAGGCTTCTTGATTGGGAGAGCGAAAGATAGAAAATCAGCTAAAAATGGCAATCAATTGGCCGTCATCTAGTTTTTAATAGCATCCCTAATTCCATTATAGAAAGCTTCAATTTCTGTAACTCTACTGCTCAATGCCTCAAAGCTTTCTTTGCTTGCATTTCGTTGGAGTCCTTCTAAGGCTTTCACTAATTCAGTGGCACTCAGATGACGCGCTGGAGGAAGCATTTTGTGTGCTTCATTGCTAATAGCATCTCTGAACTTGAGTTTAATAGCCTTCTTGCAGTTCTCAATGCTTCTGGCAGAACTTGATTTAAAAATGCGGATCATTTCATTGAGAAAGTCTTCATCGCCCATCTGCCTCAAACTTGTTAAGTCGAATACAGGCTCTTTCTCAGGAATTTCTACCTTTATAATAGTCTTTTTTCTTCTCTTCTTTGTTTCGTTCTGTATCAATTCAAGCAATGCATGCTCATCGAAAGGTTTCTTCAAAACGTAGTTGAATCCAGCCTTTAGATTTAGCTTTCTTTCGTCTTCAGAAATAATAGCTGTTAAGGCAATCATAGGAGTTTCGCTATTGATACCGCCTTCTCTTCTGATGCGCTGTGCTACTTCCCAACCTAAATGGCCTGGCATTTTGACATCTAAAATGGCTATATCAAATGCATTTTCTTTCAAATATTGCATTGCTTCTTTGCCATCCTTTGCTTGGGTTAGGTTGATGTTGTGGCGGTTAAAAATAGCCTCTAATAACTTTAAATTGAAGGGCTCGTCATCCGCTATTAAAATAGATAGGTCCGTGAGTGCAATAATTTTGGTAATTTTTAGCTCCGCTTTTTCGCTGATAGCTTTGCCTAAAGTAATGGGTAAGTTAACGATCATTGAAGTCCCTTTATCGAGGTCGCTTTCAACCGACAGTTCTCCTCCATGAAGCTGTACAAGCATGGTCGAAATAGCAAGGCCTAATCCCGTACCTTTTGTTTGGTCGCTGGCATTCGCTTGCTCAAATTCTTCGAATATTTTGGTTTGCTTATCTTTTGAAATGCCAATGCCTGAATCTTGAACCACAAACTTGACTTTGATCAAATCACTACTGACCTCTTCGCTATTGGCCATTAGCTTTACAAAGCCTGAGTCGGTAAACTTGATGGCGTTATGGATAAGGTTCAATAAAATCTGACGGATACGATGCTCATCACCAATGATAAATTGAGGCACATCTTTCAATTCCAATTTTAATTCTAAGTTCTTTTCATTTGCTATTTCTTTAAAAATGGAAATGCACTCTTTAAGTAGTTTGTGGAGGTCGAAATTCTGTTTGCTCAAGGTTACTTTTTTAGCCTGGAGCTTAGATAAATCTAAGATATCATTAAGCAAGTGGAGTAAGTGGTCCGAAGAGCTTTTGATAATTTGAAGTTGTTCTCTTTGCTCTCCGTCTTGAGTCGATTTTAATAATTGGTTGGTAAATCCCGAAATTGCATTCATTGGTGTACGGATCTCATGGCTCATGTTCGCTAAGAATTTCTCTTTAGCTAAGGTCAGTTCTTCAGCATTCTTTTTTGCTTCGCGAAGCACAGCTTGGTATTTTCTGTTGCGACCAACATAGTTCAATTGACTAATTAACGTAATGAGGAGGAGAGCGCTGGCCAATACTGAAAAAATTACTACCTGTTTATTAGTGTCATTCGCTAGGCCTTGAACGCTTTTTACATGCGCTCTGTCCTTTTCTAATTCATTACCTTCCATGATATTGATCAGGTCAATAATGCGATCTTGAAAAACGCGTGATTTATTTTCCAAATAGGTCTGTTGGTATTGCAAGGCGTTGTCCTTTTCGGTGCTCTCTGTTTTGGCTTTAGCCAATTCTATCATAATTTCATTTTGCAATATTTCTGATTGTGAAGGCTTGGTAGCTGTATCTTCCTTCGGCTTGCGAGTAAAAATTCGTTTAAGCAATCCACGTTTTTCCTGAGCCTCAACAATGGTATCGGCAGCGGCAAGGGTATTTGGGATTTCACCGATTCTTTGGCTAAGTTCTTCTAAAGTATTCCCCAAAAGATTGTCATTGAGCGCAGTGAGTTTAGTTTGTACTTTTGCTCTTTCTTTGATCAAGTCTGAGAGCGAATCGTAATTCTCTTTCGGTTCTCCTTGGGTATAATATGTTTTTAATGAATCAATTAGGTATTGACTATCGTCTAAAGCCTGATTGAAATTTCTGAGGTATTCAGGGCTGGGGTTGTTTCTATACGACTCTACCTCACGTTCCATTTCATTCACAAAAAAGGACACCTCCTTGAGCATGAGTAAATTATAATTGGGTTCTGCATTTTCTTGCAGCTCTTCCACCATATTGTCAAGGCTTAAATAAGCTTGATACCCAGCGACAGAAATCATAACCGTTAGCACAATCAG
>JBLIES010000168.1:0-7688 GCA_047633135.1 Roseivirga sp. | reverse complement strand
TCCCTTGGGAGTGGAATAACCTGAGTAATAGGTTTCACAAGCAAATCTCTAGAAAAACACAGGCCCTCTGTTACGAGGCCTTTTTCAATGTCGTGTGGCAACAACCTTGGTTTGCTGGCATTCACATTTGGGAATGGCAAAGTAGAGGAGTGAGTAACGGCAATAACAATTCATTCACTATTGAAGGTAAGCCAGCCCTGAATGTAGTGGCGAAAGGCTTTAAATAAAATAGGCTTGTGAAACTTTAGTGAACAGCGTTCATCTCTATAATTTATCAATTCATAATTGTAAAAAAGAAGTCATGAAAACATCCTTTAGACAGTTTAGGGTTAATTGTCATATTTATTCTCACAGCATTGAGAGATTAAAAACTAGATGTCAGATAACAAATCAAAGTTTGATTTTTATCTGACAATTTTTTTTTGATTAAAGAATGATATGTATTAAATTAAGCAACAATTAAACGTGATTCTATGAAATTCATACTCTCGACTTCCCTTATACTTGCATCACTCTTTTTTTCTCACTTCAACACTAAAGAAGTATCACCTTTTGAAATTGAAGTTCAAAGAAATGGTGATTCAGTGAAGATGAAATGCACCGAAGGTTGCAAATGGACTGAGTTGAAGTTTGAACTGAAAGGTAAAAACCCTATGGTTATCAACGAATCAGGTGTTTACAAAAAAACTACCTACACTGGCGAACCCGATGTAAGTTTCGCTTTTTATATAAACGACCTCCCTGATGGTTTAGAGTTCGAATCAATCAACGGCACTGCTTGGGGGAAATTAAGTTTCCAAATTAACCCTAGCAAATTGATGTATTTAGATGAAACGGGAGTTTCTATGATAAGACAAAAATAATAAAGGCCTCACGCGAGGCCTTTATTATTTCGATTTTATAAACGCTGATGCTATACGTGTAACCATTCTTTTTTAGCTGTCAGTTCTTCTTCTGTCTCTCTATAATCTGGATCATCGACACAACAGTCTACAGGGCAAACTGCAGCGCATTGTGGTTCTTCATGAAAACCAGTACACTCAGTACACTTACCAGAAACTATATAATAAAATTCGTCAGAAACTGGAGCTTGTATCTCTGTTCCACTCACTACCGATCCATCCTCTAATTCTACTTCGTGAAGGTCAGTTCCTCCTGCCCAATTCCATTCTTGGCCACCTTCATATATTGCTGTATTAGGGCACTCTGGTTCACAGGCCCCACAATTGATACATTCGTCTGTTATAATAATTGCCATTGATGCTCTCCTTTGTATGCTTCTACTTAAACGCTAACATGAATCAACCTTAGAAGTTTCCTCATGCTAAACATATTTGAAGTAAAACTAATCACTAATTTGACTTCGAAGTAAAGATTACGTGTATTTTTGCCCCAAAGTTTGCAAAACATGACTGTAAAAGAAAGAATAGAAGTTTTCCATCAATTAGGTATTCGCCTAAAATCATTAGATCAAGATGCGCTTGGTGACCTTTGCTTTGGCGCAGGCAACAGGAACAGCTGGTTTACACCCGACAGCGTTAAAACGGCTTTGAAAGCTTGGGCAGATATCTTAGAGCATCTTCAATTAACTGAATGGACAAGCAAATATGCGCTTGCCCCAAAGACACCAAAAAAAGTCGGCTTAGTCATGGCTGGCAATATTCCCATGGTAGGCTTTCATGATTTGCTTTCGGTCCTTATATCGGGGCATATTGCTTTCGTTAAGCTTTCCTCTCAAGATGGTTTTTTAATGCAATTCATGATCAACGAAATTAAATTGATCTCTGAACCTATGGCGGCTAACATCGTTTTAAGTGAAAGAATGAATGATGCTGAAGCCATTATTGCCACAGGATCAGACAATAGCGCTCGATACTTCAAGCATTATTTTGCAGGCAAACCTCACATCATCCGCCAGAATAGAACAGCGATTGCCGTATTAAACGGAACTGAAACAAGTGAAGAACTCAGCCTTTTTGGCAATGATTACTTCCAATATTTTGGCTTAGGTTGTAGAAATGTATCTAAGATTTATGTTCCGAAAGGTTTCGATTTAACGAAGTTGATCGATGCACTTTTAGGCTTCGAAAGGGTATTAGATCATCATAAATACCGCAACAATTACGATTACAATAAATCCATCTATTTGGTAAATAAAGAGCCTCACCTCGATTCGGGTTTCTTTCTAATGCACGAAAGTGAAGCACTGGTCTCTCCTATTTCGGTACTGTTCTATGAATATTATAGCAGCCCAGCAGAACTTGATCTTATTTTAGCCAAGAATTCGGAGAAAATTCAATGTGTAGTTTCTGCTAACGGTTGGTACGAGGGTAGCTTACCTTTAGGCAAAGCCCAACAGCCAGAACTTTGGGACTATGCGGATGGTGTGGATACGCTCGAGTTTTTAAGTGAGATTTAAAGAATCCTAATTGTCAATCACACCCGTTTTTCCTGCGGGGGATAAAATTTTCTTTGATTTAGACTGCCTATTCGCTTAGGTAAATAATAATAATAGTGTACACCCTAATGAAGAACTTAGAAATAAACAGTGACACCTATAACTGTGGGGGCAATAGTGCCTTATTCAAAAAAAATATTGGGTAGCACAAGAGGGAAATTAACAGCTCAACAAAAGTCTTCTTTTTCAGAGCCTTCTTAATTTTTTCTGCCTCGAAATTATCCTGAAAACCTTTTAGATAATTCGTGACTCGGTAATGACACCACCAAGCGTCATAAGCTTCGAATACAATGATGAAAACTATCGTTGAGACCAAGAATTCATTGTTCTTAATAGCAATCGTTATGTATGCGATCATCAAAGCAAACCTTCCGACAGCTGGGAGAAGGGTTGTTTTCATCCAAATTTTCTCTCAATACTTAAAAAAGGCGTTTGATCTCACCAACCATCAATTCTACTCTTGTCAAAGCCCTGAGAAGCTAATTCATTAAATAAACGGTTTGAGTGCTCATATTTCCGATTATGATGAAGTCCAAGTTCAAATCTCCATTCATTTAGGTGATCTGATGGTGAGCCACTATTTTCCAATATTTGATATGCTGCTTCATTCAAATAATATGTGGCGAACTACTTCTCCTGACCATTAAGTAATTTTGCAATGCTCTGAATGCCTATTTCAAACTCAGAGTTAGTGGTAATTAACCTTTCCAATATTCGAGACTGTTTTTGCTCCCAATAGCCAATAACTTCAGTATCAATAACCATCTCATTTAAGTCAGTCCAAATTTTCTCAACACTTTTCATACTATCCAAAGCTAGTAATGCGAGCTATTAAAAATCCTTCCACCCAAAACCTAACCTACCAATCAGCCAATTACCCTTCCCAAAATCACTACTTCCTATTTATTTTTACTCCTTTAGAAAGGCGATACATCAATACTGCCGCTCTTTTTGATTGCTTTGGCAACGCACGGACATCACCAGTTTCATTAATCGTATGGTCATTCGCTCCCGACATGCCCATAGCATCAATTCCCATTTCAATATAGCCTGAAGTGAAAGAAATATCTGCTGCACCAGCATCAGCAGGATTCACCGTTTTTACTTCGCCATAGCCTAGGTCTTGGCTCACAGTACTGAAGATATTCAGTAGTTGATAATTACCATCGGTAGGTGCAAAAGGTGGGTAACCCTCTTCGAATATGATTTCTGCGTTGGTCTGTGGTAAATGTTTAGCCACAATCAGCTTCATGGTGGCTTGCGTACGCACTAATTGTTCTGGCGTAAGGCAGCGAATATCTCCAGTGACGGTAACCTCTTTCGAAACCACATTGTCTTTACCAAAAGCAGTCCCCTTGTTTTCAGATTCATTATAATTTACCAGAGTCCCCCCAGCGATCATTCCCGGATTGAAGGTGAGGTACTCTTCTTCGGAGAGGGCTTCATAAAATTGATAAAGGATTCTCGAGGTTTCATAAATCGCTCCAGCGCCCACATTTGGCTTAAAGATTTGTGAAGAGTGCGATGCATTACCCATCACTTTTAAAGTCCAGCCGGAAGAGCTTCTTCTCGCCACATTGACTGTAGCGGGATTACCATCTCCATTTTCGAAACCAAGCGCTATATCTGCCCATTTTGCAGTTTCGATCAACGTAGCTTTTGATAATGAAAGCGGCCTACCCGAAAGTTCTTCATCACCCGTCATGACTACGGTAATGTTCATGTCTTTCAGAAGTCCAACGTCATGCAGCGCAGCCAAAGATTGAAGGATGATAACATCGCCCCCTTTCATATCTGCAATACCTGGGCCTTTGATGGTATTCTCATCAATCTGCTCCCACTTTTGATTCGGGCTATCTGGTTCGAAAACGGTATCTAAATGCCCAATCAGCATAATTTTCTTTCCTTTACCGCCTTCCATCCTTGCCACTAAGTGGCCTGCGCGGTTAAAAGCGGCTCCATCAACCCATTCAACAGTCATGCCTAGCTTTTCGAATTCTTTGCCCAGGCGATCACCGACTTTGCGCACACCCTCAAAGTTCATGGTGCCACTGTTGATATTGATCAATTCTTTGAGCAAGTCTAAATACTGCTGATTATGTTCGTCAACATATCTAATCAGTCGCCTTTCGGTTTTATCCAGCTGCGCGATAGCATTCGACATAAAGAATAGGGGAAAAATGGAGATTAAGAGGTACTTCATTCTATTTGGGTTTGGCTCATTTGTTTTTGAAAAGCCTAACATACGAAAAGGCAGAATCAGATTTGAATCGAAACAGATAATATTCCAGCGGTATTTTAAGGTTTAATACCCGTTCATCCCTTCATTATCGATTCTAAAACAAAGCCTTTGTATTTGATTGTCGTAGGGTTTATTATTGGGCTTCAACAACCTCATGAATATGAAAAAACTGCTTACTATTCTCCTGACATTCATAATGTTTCAGGTTTCGGCACAACAGAAAGCCAATTTCAAAGCGGCCGAAAAATTCAGCTCTTCAAACTTATCTAAACTGATAAAAAGCACGCGTGTTTCACCCCAGTGGTTTAAGGACAGCAATAAGTTCTGGTACACCTACACGACCACATCCGGAAAGATGTTTTACGTGATTGATCCTGAGAAGAAAACTAAATCGTTGATGTTTGATAACAAAGACCTTGCTGGGCAATTGAGCGAATTAACACGCATGCCATGGAACCACAACGACCTCGACCTCAAAGGAATCAAATTAAAAGACGACAATAAGACTTTGACATTTGTAGTCGATAGCATCGATTATATGTTCGACTTAAACACGAGAAGAGTCACTAAAGGCGATTCGACTGAAAAAAAACCTGAGAGAAATAAGTGGGCAGGTTATTCTCCGGACAGCACTTACATCACCTACGCTAAAAATCATAACTTATTTATGATGATGGCTGGAGACAAGGATTCCGTAGAGAACCAATTGACTGAAGATGGTGAAAGATGGTTTAGCTATGCAGCCGACCAAGGTGATACTGTGCAGGATGAAAAAAGTAGAGCAAGAGTAAGCTGGTTCAAGGACGAAAAGAAATTCTATGTCAACAGATCTGATTCAAGAAAGGTAGAAGACCTTTTTGTGATCAACGACTTGAACAGCCCAAGACCCAAACTCGAAGTCTACAAATACGCTATGCCAGGAGAAATGAATGTGCCGCAGCAGCAGTTAGAGGTTTTCGATGCGACTACAAAAGAAAGGCTGATTGTAGATATTGAGAAGTTTACAGATCAGACTGTGAGTCCTTATTTACCTGGTAAAACATCGGATCAGATGTTTATGACTAGAATGAACAGGACCAGTGACACATTGGATGTCAGCGTAATCAATACCACTACTGGCGAAGTAAAGGTATTGTTTGAAGATGTAGATCATCCCTACTTTAACTGGGACTACCAGCAATTAATGATACTTGAAGAAGGTAAAGAGCTGATCTGGTGGTCAGAAAGAAACGGTTGGGGACAATTGTTTTTGTATGATGGACAAACAGGTACCTTGAAAAACAAAATCACCAATGCAGGTTATTTTGTCACCGGTAATGTTCAAAGTATTGATACTGTAGGAAGAAAAGTTTATTTCGAAGCCTTCGGAAAAGAGGCAGGTATAGATCCTTATTATGCATTGATGTACAAAGCCAATTTTGATGGATCAGGTTTCAAACCTATCTCTCTAGAAAATGGTAACCATAGAATTAACATGAACAAAACGAATCAATTCTATGTGGACAATTATTCTGCAGTCGACTTTACTCCTACCTCTGTTTTAAAAAACAACAATGGAAATGTAATTATGAATTTAGAAACTGCTGACTTGAGTTTACTTCAGCAGGCAGGATTTAAAATGCCTGAGCGATTTACCATGAAAGCTGATGATGGCATCACCGATCTTTATGGTGTCATGTACAAACCATTTGATTTTGATTCTACCCGCAAATACCCAATCATATCTTATGTTTACCCTGGGCCACAAGTAGAGTCTTTTGGAAATGACTTCTCGATCACTGGCGGTTACAATACGGCCATGGCTCAGTTGGGTTTTATTGTTGTGAGTATGGGTCACAGAGGTGGTTCACCAATGAGATCGAAGTACTACCACACTTTCGGGTATCAAAACCTAAGAGATTATGCTTTGGCAGATGACAAGCGCGCGTTAGAGCAGTTGTCAGAACGTCACTCTTGGATAGACCTTGATAACGTAGGGATTTTTGGTCACTCAGGTGGTGGCTTTATGTCGAGCGCAGCACTCCTCTCTTACCCTGATTTTTATGATGCCGCAGCTTCCTCTGCTGGTAATCATGACAATAACATCTATAATAAATGGTGGTCTGAAACACACAATGGAGTGGTTAGAAAAGACAAAACCAAAAAAGATGAAGAGGGTAATGAAACAACGACTACCTCTTGGGATGCTAAAATCAAAACGAATCAGTCTTTAGCAAAAAACTTAAAAGGACATTTACTACTTACCCATGGAACGATAGATAACAACGTTCACCCTGGCAACAGTCTACGTTTGGCAGATGAGCTTATGAAAGCTGGGAAAAGGTTCGACTATATGCCGATCCCCGGCTCTAGACATGGTTACGGAAGTAAGCGTGGCTATTACGAAAAAATGATGTGGTACTTCTTCGCTGAGCACCTTATGGGTGATTATCGCAACAATGTAGATATAGAGTTACCAGACGGTAATTAAAAAAACATTCGCTTAAAAAAAGCCCTGAGTTTCAGGGCTTTTTTTTTCTTCAAGTACCCTCAGATTACTCTTTGCCATCTACCATCAACACCTTGGTTTATGAAGGGTAGCCTAGTCCTATTTTTGATGAGTCTTACTTTATCTGCTCATTCTCAAAGTTTAAAGACAAGCGTAGAACGATACAAGGCTGGCAAACTAAACCATTCGAAAAACAGCGTAAAATCAATTAAATCTAGTAGACCTGAATATTCCGAAGTGCCCTTTTATTTGGGTAGAATCACCTTCGATGAAAAACATGAAGAGGCCGTTGGGAAGAAGCGATCAATGCCACAAATACCATTGAAAAACAAAATGAGGTAGAAGGCCACCGTGCCAAGGCTACAATTTATCAAAGAAAAGAAGATTGGGAGCTGGCCGAAAAAGAATTCATCAGCTGAGCAGTTTTAGACCAGCGCTACCGCGCCAACTTATACTATCAAGGTAAGTTCATATTGGAGAAGTCGAATGAAGCGTACAGA
>JBLIES010000167.1:0-7769 GCA_047633135.1 Roseivirga sp. | reverse complement strand
ATGGCTTTTACCTTAGCACTAAAAATTCTAAAATCGCGAGAGGATGCTGAGAAAGTTGCACAGGATTAGTTTCTGAAAGCATACAAGAACGTTCACAAATTCGAAGGAAAGTCAAAGTTTTCAGCTTGGCTGTACACCATCGTTTACAATACTGCAATTTCTAAACTGAAGAAGAAAAAGCTGATGACCTTTCTGAGTTTAACATGAACAACTGCAGCGAGTCTGACGAAGAATGGCGAAAGCTCCAAAAGGATGAAAGATCTACTTTCATTAAAAAAGCCTTAAATGCCCTGAATGAGGAAGATGCGATTGTCATCACCCTGTTTTACCTCAATGAGAATTCGCTCCAAGAAATAAGCGAAATTACAAATTGGGAAATTTAGAATGTGAAAGTTAAGTTGCACAGGGCAAGAAAAAGACTGCTATTGAAACTTGAAGCATTGCTGGACACAGAAGTAAGGTCGTTG
This sequence comes from Roseivirga sp., assembly GCA_047633135.1. Taxonomy (GTDB): domain Bacteria; phylum Bacteroidota; class Bacteroidia; order Cytophagales; family Cyclobacteriaceae; genus Roseivirga. The sequence continues at coordinate 7,302 of JBLIES010000167.1, read as the reverse complement.
CTATGAAAGAATTCGATTTATCAGATAAAGAAATAAAGTCACTTCTTAAGGAAGAAGGACTCGAAGAGCCACCAATGGCTTTTAACACTGCTATTTTAGCCCAAATTAAGGCCTTAGATAGTAACAAGGCCAAGCCAATAAGCGCTCCAAAATGGCTTGTCTACCTGTTACTATCCGTTGTGACTTTACCTGCATTTACTATGCTTTCAAAATTCAAATCGACAGAAAGCAAAATATTCTCAGAACTTAATTTTTCGGGACTTCAACTCGATACGGAAATTAACAGTAGTTATTTCTGGATGAGTGTTTTAGTAATTGCATTGATTTGGATGGCAATCCTGTTCGATAAATTTGTGTTAAAGAGAATCTTACCCCCTGGTTAAATTTGGTTAAATAGCGTAATACCCATTAGGGTAATCCCTTGGCTAAGCGTTATTTTGTGTAGTGTTAAAATCCATCTTTTTTGTTTTTTTTGTTTTGTGCTTTGCCTTGCAATCGGCTCAAGGGCAAACGATTTTAATTAAAGGAGAAATCGTGGACTCAAAGTCTCAAGAGCCCGTTTTGTTTGCGACAGTACTCGTGGTCAATAAGAAAAAAGGGATTGCCTCAAATACTGAGGGGAAATTTGAATTCCCTGTGAATTACGAAGATAAAATTAAGATCACTTCTATCGGTTATCTGCCGATAGAGTTCACCATTACCGAGACGCTCATCGCGCGACACCCTACGGGTCTCTACATTCAAATGGAGGCTAGCGTAATGGAGCTTGATTCTGTAGTCGTCACAGGCTTGTCGGAACAGTTTTACCTCAGAAGAAAAAAAGGAGTGCCTATTGACATGGGGCTTGGAGATCCAAATGCTCCAAAAAAGGATTGGACAAAACCTCAAGCAGGTTTTGAAAATGGTGGCTTTGTAATTACTGGATTACTAAGCTCTTTAGATAAAAAAGTAAGAGAAAAGCGAAAACTCAACGAGTTACTCGGTGCAATTGAAGAAGAGCAGAACAGAAAAAATCAGGCCGAAGCTAAATTCAATAGAGCGTTTGTAAAAGCCGTAACCCGAATAGACGACAGAGTAATTGACGAATTCATGGAATTTTGCAACTTTTACGAAACCGAAATTATTCAAGCCTCAGACTTACAACTCACCCAAAAAATTCTCAGAAAATACGATGCTTTTTTGAGGCGGTAAGCTTATTTCAAATACTTCTGCACATAGCCCCAAACCGTTTCTGCTACAATTTTATGGCCTGCCACATTCGGGTGAATCCCGTCAGACTGATTGAGCTTTGACTCTCCACCCACATTCACTAAAAGAAAAGGAATAAGCTCAACATTTTTATCTTTGGCTACTTTAGGAAAAACATCCTGGAAAGCCTTGGTGTATTCCTGACCCAAATTTGGAGGTATTTGCATGCCCGCTAAAAAAATCTTGGTCTTAGGGTTGGCCACCTTAATTTTATCAATCATTGCTTTTAGGTTGGCTTCGGTTTCATCAATACTCAAGCCACGCAAACCATCGTTACCACCCAGTTCTAACACAAACACATCGGGTTGACCCTTCAATATCCAATCAATTCGATCTAAGCCCCCTGCCGAAGCCTCACCACTTAACCCAGCATTGATCACTTCGTAATCCAAACCAAGAGAATCTACTTTATTCTGAATAAGATTGGGGAAAGCCTCTTCCATACTTAGGCCATAGCCAGCGGTAATACTATCGCCAAAAAAAATGATGGTTTTTCTTTTTTGATCGGTTTCAACCGACCCTAAAATGAGAGCAATAAAAAATGAGGCGACAATAGAAAACTTTGAAATCATATGATTCTACACTTAATTGTGATCTTACTAAACATTCAGGCTTTGTACACGTCTTGAATATGTTTATATCCCCTACAATACATGACAAGTATCCTTAAGGTTCAAGACCTAACGAAGACATACAAAAGCGGTTCCAAAAATTTAACCGTTCTCAAAAATGTAAATTTTGAAATTGAAAAAGGCACTAGCTTCGCAATAGTTGGTGCCTCTGGTAGCGGAAAAACTACTTTACTTGGCCTTTGTGCTGGCTTAGACAGTGCGTCTTCTGGAAGTGTTGTCTTGAATGGCCATGCCTTAGAAAAGCTCAACGAAGATGAAAGAGCAGCTGTTCGCAATCAGAATGTAGGTTTTGTGTTCCAGAATTTTCAGTTACTGCCCACACTTACTGCACTAGAAAACGTGATGGTGCCAATGGAATTACGCAGAGAAAAAAACATCAGAAGTCGGTCTATGGAATTGCTAGACCGCGTTGGATTGGCAGAAAGATCAGACCATTACCCAACACAACTTTCTGGTGGTGAGCAACAAAGAATTTCTATTGCACGCGCATTCTCAAATCAACCGGCCATACTTTTTGCAGATGAGCCTACAGGGAATTTGGATGAAGAAACATCTTTAAAGGTAGAAGAATTGCTGTTTTCTTTGAATCAAGAAGCTGGTACTACTTTAGTATTAGTCACACACGATTTAGAATTGGCTAATAAAACCAATCGCATTATCCGCATTAAAGGAGGTCAGCTGATCTTCGATTCTCAATCTGCCGAGGCTGAAATTTTAGGTTGAATTAAATCATGAGTTCAAAAAACAATCAACTAAGATCGGGGTCTTCCTTCAATTGGCTTTTGCTTATGGCCTGGCGCGATGCACGGAAAAGCAAGTCACGTTTATTCCTATTCATCTCTTCCATCATATTGGGCATTGCCGCCTTGGTGGCCATCAACTCCTTCAGCATCAACCTAAAATCAGATATTGAAGGACAAGCCAAAGAACTACTCGGTGCTGACTTAGAATTGAGTAGCAATCAGGCCGATTTCAACTATGCTTTTTTAGATACGCTCAATACTGAAGTTGCTTTTGAAAACAGCTTCGCTTCAATGGTTTTTTTTCCTAAGAACCAAAGCAGCAGATTGGTAGATGTGAGGGCTTTGGGTGGTGGCTTTCCATTTTATGGTATTATTGAAGCATCACCACAAACAGCAGCCAACAGCTTTAAATCAGGTGGAGCCAAGGCTTTAGTAGATCAAAGCGTTATGATTCAGTACGATATTCAGGCTGGTGATACCGTAAGAATTGGGCAGGTGAAATTTATAATCGAAGGGGCGCTTTTGGGTTCTCCATCGCAATCAATGGCCGCTACTTTAGTCGCACCAGCGGTTTACATTCCTTTGGACTATATGGAAGCCACTGGCTTGATTCAAAAAGGCAGCCGTGTTGAATACCGTAAATTCTATAAAATCAATGACCTACCAACAGACTTCAATCTTGATCAACGAGTAAGGGCCGATCGCGAAACATTGCGCGAAGCAGGAATCAGCGCTGATACTGTGGAAGAAAGAAAAGATGATACAGGCAGAACCTTCGACAACCTCACCAGCTTCTTAAACCTAGTTGCCTTTGTTGCATTGCTATTGGGTTGTGTTGGCGTGGCAAGTGCAGTTCATATCTACATCAAAGAAAAAATCAGAACAGTCGCTATCCTCAGGTGCTTGGGTGCAAAAGGCAGCGATGCCTTCTTAATTTACCTCATTCAAATTGCCGTGATCGGATTGATTGGGTCAACGTTAGGGGCATTCTCTGGCACATTACTTCAAGCCGTTTTACCCAAAGTATTTGCCGATTTCCTTCCTGTAGAAGTAAGCTATAGCATTTCTTGGGTTTCTGTGATCGGAGGAATTTTTACTGGTTTGGTTGTTTCTATACTCTTTGCCTTAAGTCCGTTATTGGCAGTACGCAAAGCCTCTCCGCTTTTGGTGCTTCGAAATACCGAAGAAAGTAATGCCGCAAAAGACCCATTGAGATGGTTGGTCATGGCGGGTATCTTTATTTTTATTCTAGGTTTCGCTTACCTTCAAATCAGGGATTTTGCGAACAGCCTTTGGTTTACCTTTTCAATTCTTTTGGCCTTTGGATTCTTAATTGGTATTGCCAAAATAGCCATGTGGACTGTTAAAAAATTCTTCCCTTCCAATTGGAATTATACTTGGAGGCAAAGCTTAGCCAATCTTTATCGCCCAAATAATCAAACTACAATTCTAATCGCTTCGATTGGACTAGGTACCTCATTAATCGCCACACTCTATTTTATTCAGAGTTTGCTGATTGGCCAAGTGGAAATCACTACCGATAAAGGCCGGCCCAATATGCTTTTATTCGATATTCAGACTTATCAAAAAGATAAAATTGCTGAATTGACCAAAGAAGCAGGATTACCATTGCTACAGCAAGTACCTGTTGTCACAATGCGATTAAGCTCGATCAACGATTCTACTTTAAGTATGGTATTGGCTGATAGTACCACCCAAGTAAGGTCATCTACCTTTAACAGAGAGTGGCGTGTTACGTATAGGGACAGTCTAATTGAATCAGAAACAATAGCCGAAGGCCAATTGAAGCCTTATCTGAACGAGGGCGATTCTGTTTTCGTGACCATCGATAAGGATTATGGTCGGGGCAATTTCGAATTAGGCGACAAACTGGTGTGGAATGTACAAGGCGTACCTATTACTACCTATGTCGGTGGCTTCAGAGCAATTGACTGGGGAAGAATACAAACCAATTTCTTGGTGCTTTTTCCTGAAGGTGTTTTAGAAAGAGCGCCTCAGTTTCATGTGTTGATTACCAGGGTAAACTCCACAGAACAAGGTGCGCTTTTTCAACGCGATATTGTAAAAAACTATCCTAATGTATCGGTAATCGATGTTGGTTTAATTCTCAATGTGGTAGACGAAATCTTGGGTAAGATCTCATTTGTCATCCGCTTTATGGCGCTTTTTAGCATCATTACTGGGCTGCTGGTTTTGATTGGCTCGGTCATTTTAAGCAAGTTTCAACGGGTGCGTGAAAGCATTCTGCTGAGAACGCTTGGCGGAAGCAAAAAGCAAATTTTGACCATCAATAGTCTCGAATATTTTATTCTTGGGAGTTTAGCTTCTCTTTCAGGCATATTGCTATCGTTGGCCGGTAGTTGGGCGCTGGCATTCTTTATTTTCGAAACTGCTTTTGTCCCTGCTTTCTTGCCGATGATTTTGGTTTACTTAGCCATCACAGGATTAACGGTGCTCATTGGCTTATTGAACAGCAGAGGCATTCTTAGCAAATCACCTTTAGAGGTACTCCGAAGCGAAATTCAGTAGTTTTTTTCGTACTTTTCTACCTCATTGAGCAAATCATGTCGCAGCAACTTTGGGGATTAGATTTAGGAGGAACAAAAATTGAAGGCGTGGTGCTTAAGTCGAAAGAGGAGCCAGAGGTGTTGTTTAGATCAAGAATCGACACCGAAGCCAACCAAGGATATGAGCATATTCTGAATCGTATAAAAGCCTTGATGGATGCGCTTACCGCTGAAGTGGGCGAAAGCCCAAAACACATAGGCATAGGTACCCCAGGGAAAATTGATCCCTCGACTGGTTTAATGAAGAATAGCAATACCCTTGTGCTCAACGATAGGCCATTTCAGCGTGATTTAGAACAACTTTTAGGCAAAAAACTGATTGTCGCCAATGATGCCAATTGCTTTGCGCTAGCAGAAACAAAGATGGGGGCCGTGCCTCAAGCAGACCCAAAAGCCAAGGTAGTTTTTGGGGTAATTATGGGCACTGGTGCAGGTGGCGGTTTAGTCGTTAACGGTACAGTAATTCAAGGCAAGCATGGGATTGGTGGAGAATGGGGACATAATTTCTTAGACGCCTCTGGTGGACCTTGCTATTGTGGCAAGGTGGGCTGTGTAGAAAAGGTAATCGCTGGCCCAGCCCTAGAAAAATTCTATTCCGCGCTGTCAGGAGAGCCTAAAAAACTAAAAACCATTATCGAATTGGCCAGAAAAGGAAATGATCAACACGCTGTGGCGACACTAGATCGGCTTATTAAGTCGTTTGGTAAAGCACTTTCGGTGATTATCAACATTACTGACCCCGATGTCATCGTTCTGGGAGGCGGTGTCGGCAATATAGATGAGCTCTACACGCTCGGTGTGGCCGAAGTTCAGAAGCACATTTTTAACGATACGCTAGAAACCAAAATTGTAAAACCTAAGCTTGGCGATAGCGCAGGAGTTTTTGGGGCTGCCTTTTTAGTTTCATGAAGCCATTATCATCGAATTCAGGTTTAAACGCAACATTTTAGACAGAATCAAGGGACTCAAGAATAGGTTGAAAGCTCAATACGAAAATAATATTCGGGTCAAATTTTTTTAATCCCTTTATCCACGTAATTTTGTCTCGCAAATAAACAAGCTTCTATTTGCCATGCCTCTCGATACAAACAAATTCCTTTTTGAAGCCCTGACCTACGATGATGTCTTGTTGCTTCCTGCATATTCCGAGATTTTACCTCGCGATACCAGCACAAAAACATTACTCACCCGCAATATTGAATTGAATATTCCGCTGGTTTCCGCTGCCATGGATACGGTAACAGAATCAGAGTTAGCCATTGCTATGGCGCTAGAAGGTGGTTTGGGTTTCATTCATAAAAACATGACGGCCGCAAACCAAGCCTATCAAGTGCGTAAAGTCAAGCGTTCTCAAAGTGGAATGATCCTCGACCCCATTACGCTTAATGTAGAAAGCACTGCAAGAGATGCCGACAAGATCATGCGGGAGAATAAAATTGGTGGAATCCCCGTAGTTGACAATAATTTGAACTTCGTTGGGATTATTACCAACCGCGACATGCGTTTTATTAAAGACCTGTCGAAGCCCGTGCGTGAGATCATGACCAAGGAAAACTTGATCACCGCTAAAATGGGCATCAGCCTTGACGAGGCAGAAGACATTCTCCAAGAATTTAAGATCGAGAAACTTCCGATCATTGACGATCACGGCAAATTGAATGGACTCATCACCTATAAAGATATTCTTAAAAACAGAGACAGACCCAATGCCTGTAAAGACGAATATGGCCGATTGAGAGTGGGAGCAGCCGTTGGAGTGACTCCAGATATTATCGAAAGAATTGAAGCTTTAAAAAATGCTGGTGTCGATGTAATTAGCATTGACACGGCTCATGGACACTCTAAAGGAGTGATCGACATGGCAAAGCAAGTGAAAGCCGCCTATCCTGACTTAGACCTTATTGTGGGCAATATAGCCACCGGCCCTGCAGCCAAAGCATTAGTAGATGCTGGCGCAGATGCCATTAAGGTTGGCGTTGGCCCAGGCAGTATTTGTACTACCCGTGTCATAGCGGGTGTGGGTATGCCTCAACTTTCAGCGGTTTACGAATCTGCTAAGGCTATTTTAGGCTCAGGGGTACCGATTGTTGC
>JBLIES010000166.1:0-7784 GCA_047633135.1 Roseivirga sp. | reverse complement strand
ACACTCGCGCAAGGCTCCTATACCATCAAATATAGTTTTATTGGATTCCAGGCCGTAGAAAAGACAATTAACTTAAGTAAAGATCTTTCTTTGAATATAGCGCTGGCCGAAGAGGCTTTGCAGCTAGAGGAAGTGGTAGTTCTAGGCAGAGCGCCTGAGGCCAATGTGGTTGGTATACAGATGAGCCGCAACGATCTTGATATTAAACAAATAAAGAAGTTGCCTGCTTTGTTCGGTGAACCAGACATCATCAAAACGATACAGTTGTTGCCAGGAGTGATTTCCGCTGGTGAAGGTACTTCTGCTTTTTTCGTTAGGGGAGGAAGCGCAGATCAAAACTTGATATTGATTGATGAGGCCCCAGTGTATGATCCTTCTCATTTATTTGGCCTATTCTCTGTATTCAATGCCGATATTATTAAAGACTCTGAATTGTACAAAGGTGGAATTCCATCAAGGTTTGGAGGTAGACTATCTTCTATTTTAGATGTGCGTACCCGTGATGGCAATAACAAAAAGTTTGAAGGAGAAGCAGGTATAGGGCTTTTGGCCACTAGTGTTTCTATAGAAGGGCCAATCAAAAAGGAGGAGAGTTCTTTTATTATTTCTGCAAGAAGATCATATGTCGATTTGTTTTTGAAGGCGGCAAACAACGATAATCTCGTCTATTTTTATGATGTGAATGCCAAAGTAAACTGGCGAGCCAACAATAAGAACAGGTTCTTTTTATCGCTGTATTCTGGTAGAGATAATTTTACTTTTGGTGATAGCTTTGGTTTTGATTGGGGGAATAGAACAGGGACTTTCCGATGGAATCACCTTTTTAGCGATAGACTTTTCTCAAATACGTCCTTGATTGCCTCTAATTTTGATTACGGCTTGTCTTTAGACGATGCTGCTCAAGGGTTCTCATGGGATTCTGGATTGCAAGAATACAGTATAAAAAATGACCTAAACTATTTTGCCAGCCCAAAATTTGAGCTTGATTTCGGCTACCATTTCACCTATCGAAGATTTGCTCCCGGAATCATTAATCCAGCAGAAGGGTCTCTTTTTAAGAGGACAGAATTACAGAAAGAGTACGCACTAGATCAAGCATTGTATGCTGGGGCGCAACACAAAATTTCGGATAAGCTGACCTTGAATTATGGTGCCCGACTTTCTCTATTTCAAAGCATTGGTGAAGGGGATGTGTACCTTTATGAAGACCCAAGTAATAGTTCTAATCCTCAAAGGTCGGATACACTTTCGTTCAATAGCTTCGAACCAATTAAAAGTTACATCAATTTTGAACCTCGTTTTTCTATGAGGTACTTATTGAATCCAAGTGCCTCGATAAAAGCTAGTTATAACCGAATGGTGCAAAACACGCATTTGATATCCTCAGGAACAGTGCCCTTGCCATTTAACACTTGGGCGCCAAGCGGTTATTACCTAAAACCACAAACTGCTGATCAAGTAGTTCTAGGCTACTTCAAAAACCTCAAAGATAATACGTATGAGTTTTCTGTAGAGGCCTACTATAAAACCATGAATAACGTGACCGATTTTGCTGATAATGCTCAGATCTTCTTCAATGACGAGTTATCTACTGAATACCGACAAGGAGAGGCAATTGGTTATGGGATAGAGTTTTTCTTGCAAAAAAAGAAAGGTGATTTGACAGGCTTTATCGGCTACACATTATCAAAAGCAGAAAGAACGATTCAAGGAGTGAACCTGAGCAGAACATTTGATGCGAATCATGACAGGCCTCATAGTTTCAGTATGTTAGGAACGTATGATTTCAACGATAAATGGTCCTTTGGGGGAAGCTTTACTTATGGCACTGGCAGGCCCACCACAATTCCTTCGGGCTCGTATGATTACGGAGATGGTTATGTAGTGGATGTGATCACCGAACGTAATGGATATAGACTTCCTGCTTTCCATAGAATGGACCTAAGTGCTACGCTAACACCAAGAAAAAATGTGGGTAAGCACTATGAAACCTCCTGGGTATTCTCACTCTACAATGCGTACAGTCGAAAGAATCCATTCTCTCTTTTTACTAGAGTTACTCAAGATGATGAAGGTAATATTATTGGGGATGGTACTCAAAAAGAAGCCAGAATGATTTATCTCTTTCCTCTATTACCGTCTGTTACTTACAATATCAAATTTTAATTATCCCTTGCGATGAAAAGGACACTAAAATATACAGCACTTTTGATTTTTGCACTGGCCTCGGCATGCGAGGAGACGGTAATCATTGATCCGAAAAGGGCACCATCAACTATAGTCATCGATGCGCTTATTACGAATGATGGTGCTTACAACTATATCAAGATCACCAAGTCGAGAGATTTTTATTCTTCAGGCGTAGCTGAGTTCATCTCGAGCGCAGTAGTAAAGGTGGTAGATGACCTAGGGAATGAGTTCAATTACATTTACAATCCAGAAGATAAGGAGGAGTTAAATGGGGTATACTTTCCACAGACTCAATATTTGTGTGTTGTGGGGAGAACGTATACAATGACTGCCTTTGTAAATGGAGTAGAATATACGGCCTCTGAAATCTTACAGCCTGTCACATCAATTGACTCTTTAACCGTTGCTTTTAACCAAGAGGAATTCGATGACCCCGAAGAAGAGGGAAGGTATTTCGAAGTCTTGTTTTATGCCGAAGAACCCCAAGATAGAGTTGATTACTATTTGTTCAAATTCTACCGTGATAGCCTGCTCATCAGAGATGATGAAAACGATGTTTATTTCGCTGATGACAAATTGCTCAGTGGTAGAATTGATGATTTACCAACGGCTGGTTTCTTTGCAGAAGGAGAAGAGGTGAGGGTAGAAATGTACAGCTTGCCCAGAAGTGGCTTTATTTTCTATAACGACTTAGCGACCTTATTGAACAACGATGGTGGCTTGTTTACGCCTCCCCCCGCTAACCCAAGAAGTAACATTTCGAATGGCGCTTTAGGATATTTTCATGTTGGTTCATTGGCAACTAAGTCCATTATCGTAGTCGACCCAAGATAGAATTAGGGCTAAAGTAATGAAATGTCATACTGCAACAAGTGACACGAGAGATTGAACATAAAAAAACACCCAAGCTTGTGCTTGGGTGTTTTAGTTTTCTTAAAGTTTGGTGGCTTACCAGCCCGTTCTGTACTCTCTTTTTACAAATTGATTCGCTTCGTCAAAGTTGGTGACTTTCATATTGGGTCCGTCCCAGAGTAATTTGATATAGCGGCCAGGGTAATCCCAGTTCTTTCCATTTTTGTTTCTGATATCGAAACTACGAAGGGCAAGGTTGCCCATTAATATACTCTCGGTAAGAGGTCCGGCATAATCAAAGTCAGAGCTGCATTCATTTTTCTTATAACCAGCCATTGAAGCGTTGACCCATTGTACATAATGTCCTTCAGGCACTCTATCAATAGTCACTTTTACGTTCTTAGTTTGCTCGTTCAAGTTACTAGGCAATAACCTTGGGTTGGCACCATAAGTACCACACATCATAATACCTTTGCTTCCTCTTATAATGACTCCGTTACCACCATCACCCATTAATTCATTAGGGCCTAATTCTTCTGGTCGAGAAGGTTGAATACCACCATCCATCCAATGAAGCTTTACAGCAGGTTTACCGTTTCTTTCGGGAAACTCTAGTTTGATATGTGAAGAAGGAGGGCAGCTCTCTGGGAAATAACCTCTTTGGAATTCACCCACATAAACAGAGCCCACTGAACACTCTACCGAAGTGGGATAACCCAACTGCAAGGTTTTAAATGCGGGTTCTATAATATGGCAGGCCATGTCGCCTAAAGCGCCTGTGCCATAATCCCACCATCCACGCCAGTTGAAAGGCACTAGGTTACCCACATAATCCTTTTTAGGGGCTGTACCTAACCATAAATCCCAATCAAGCTCAGTTGGAACCTCCATTTTCTTTTCTGCAGGCCAAGGGATACCCTGAGGCCAAACAGGTCGATCGGTCCAACACCAAACTTCTGTGGCTTCGCCAATAAGTCCAGCCTGATACCATTCTTGCATTTGTCTTACCCCATCGCCTGAGGCACCTTGATTACCCATTTGGGTGACTACTTTGTATTTATGAGCTGCTTCAGTCATTTGGCGGGCTTCATAAATATCATGGGTGAGTGGCTTTTGAACATAAACATGTTTACCCATTTCCATAGCCGCTAGCGATTGAATGGCGTGCATATGATCGGGAGAGGAGATCGTAACCGCATCAAGGCCTTTTTCGGTCTCAAGCATTTCTCTATAATCTCTATAGTATTTAGCGTCCTTAAACCTATTGATTGAGCCTTGGGCTCTTCTATCGTCAACATCACATAAAGCTACCACCTTCACATTGGGGCTTTTTGCAGACTCTGTAAGGTCTGATGCTCCTTTACCACCTACACCAATGCCTCCTAAATAAAGAGTATCAGATGGTGCTGTAAAACCATTGCCAAGTACATGGCGAGGTACGATGGTAAAGGCAGCTCCAGCAAAGCCAAGGTTTTTTATGAAGGTTCTCCGTGAAGAGCTGCTGTTCTTTTGTTCGGATGACATAGCGCGTTTTTAAAGTTGAAGGATAATGTAGATATAAATGATTTTGCGAACAAGTCAAAAAAAGGAGAACGGAAGAAAACAATAAAGGCCACTACGAATAGTGGCCTTTATGTCAATGTTTATTGTAAGCTAGTTTATTATGCTAGCCAGGTTAATTCTTAGGCGATAGCCATGCTTTTCTTAGTGCCAGTTGTTCAGGAGTAGCACTTTCCAAAAACGCCAGTTTCATAGCAATTGGCACTTCTATCTGCTTGTTCGGAGCGGTTAATTGGACTTCTTTCATTTCGCCATCTACCGCTCTCAAAACAGTGACAGTTATTGTTTCAAGGGTAGGGATTTTTTGAAATTGGGTGCCTAAAAAATTATTGATTTCAGGACCTAGCTCAGGAAATTCGTCACCGTTCATTTTTAAATAGATATCTCCCACCTTTAGTCCTAGTGCCTTACCCATTTCATCTAAAGCATCTTCATTACCAACACCAAGCATTCTTTTACCCTCTAATTCAGGGAATGAAATACTTTGCTGTGTGATCACAAGAGAGTACTCTTTTTTTGTGCCGTTTGTTAGGATTTCAACACCCACTTGATCCAAAATTTCATCATAAGGCAAAGGAGTTGAACCTTCAATATAGGTCGTGATAAAATCACCTATTTCTGGATAAGTCATAGCTGTGATTTCGCTAAATAACTCTTCGTCCTTGAATGAATTTTCCATTCCGTATTTAGCAGATAGACCTTTCATCATGTCCTGAACACCATAATCTCCATTAGATAATGCTCTCAACTTAATGTCTAAAGCCATTCCTATCAAGGCACCTTTCATGTACACGTTATAATATTGGTCGGCATATTCATCTAATGCGCCAAGGCTCAATGCTGTAAAAGGAAGGTCATCCTTAAATTGAGAAGAGGTTAATATCTTTTCTTGAAGCATTTCTAGGTATTCCTCTGGGCTGACTAATCCATATTTTACTTGAACGCTACCCGCAAAGTATTCAGTCATTCCCTCATACATCCAAAGGTGACGCGACATCTTTGGATCATTAAAATCGAAGCTTCCGATTTCTTCAGAATGAATTGTCAATGGAGTAACAATATGGAAGAATTCATGTGCTGCAAAATCACGCAATTGTTGATTCATCTGTTCAATCGTCTGTTCTGGCATAAAATAGATTGAGCTAAAGGAATGCTCCAATGCACCAAACGACACTACAGGCTTGTCAGTAAAATAAAAAATAAACGCATATTTATTGACAGGTAATTGGCCACCTAAAAATTGATTTTGCGCTTCTAACACTTCAGAAATACTCGTTGCAATTTCCTTAGCGGTTACTTTATTGTTAGGGGAGTAGCTGGCGACAAGTACTTCAGTATTGGCTACTTTGATTAAAGCGGTATCTGGAGCACTGTACATCAAAGGTGAATCAACCAACTTATCGTAATTCGATACCTTAAACTTGTCGACCGTACTGTTGTCGCTAACTTTTGAAAAGCCTCTTCTTTTGAGTGCTCCTCTTAATTTAGTGTCTATTTTATCTGCCTCAAGGCCTGTGGCACCATAGAAGCGCTTTGAACGAATGACATTCACTTCGAACCTCTCATCTTTCATTCCTTCGAAATAGCCAAAAAAGCCAGCGCTGTTGATCAAAAAGTTTATGTCTTCTTCAATATTAGTGCCTGCGGGTTGGAATATTTCTGGACCAGACTTAGGGTTATCGTAAGTATCATCTACTAAATAGCTAATTCTAGCTATTTTGGTCGCATCGGTGATTCTCCAAGAGTTGTCATCGATTCTAGTGACATCAATTTTATTTCCTTTTTTATCAAAGGCTTCAAAATCAGAAACCATTCTGCCATAATCAGCAATAGCGTAGGTGCCGGGGATTATTTTTGGCAGGTAAAAAATCACTTCTTCTTGGCTAATTTTTGGTGGGGACAACTCAACCCGCACTTTATCATCAGTAACACGTGTCAAGTCGATGATGTATTTGTAAGGGTTTGACGCCCAAAGCTGAGTGGATATCAGAAGGCCAAGACACAATAATCTAAATTTACTCATGATTGCTTTATTGGTTTTAAAGTAGGAATCGAAATGATGGAAAGACGTAAGTTGATTACTTGTAAACAAGTACCTCACTAAAAACGGAGTAGTTAATTGCGATATAAATCAAATTGAACTCTGGCTAACGGACAAAATAAACGAAAGGTTAGTCTTAGGTAGGTTGAAGAGCAGGTCTTTGAAACAAAAAAGGCTGTCACCGACAGCCTACTATTTCTTTGAGTTCCTTTACTTATTGAACCGAATCAGCTGGTACAGTTAAGTTCAGTCCTCCGTCTTCTGCTGGTGGTAGGGCGTTTTGAGAAGGTAATTGTTGAATTGCTTTATCAATATTGGGGTTGGTTGAGAAGCTATTTCCACTATCTACCATTACTCCTGAAGCTAGACTTAACGCTAATAAGGCGATTGCGAACCCCCAGGTTACTTTCTCTAATAGGTCTGTTGTCTTTTTCACACCAATTACTTGGTTGGCTCCTGAGCCTCCAAATTGACTTGATAAACCACCACCTTTAGAGTTTTGAACCAACACAATGAGGATCAATAAAATGGCGACTATTATGGCTAGGATAATTAATAACTTAAACATGCTGTACTTCTTTTATTTTTTGGATTCGGCCTGCAAAGTAAGTTCTTTTTTCAGGAAACTTCAAACTAAGCTTTTCATATATATTAATTGCCTTCTTGTACTTCTTCTGTTGAAAAAAAAGATTGGCTAAAGTTTCGGTCGTAAACTCATCCTGATTTTTCATTTTTTTACTCGAAAGATCTTCTTGTTCGTATTCAGAGTCTAATTGAAAACCTTTTTTGTTTTCAAAATGAGGCTCGTTCTTGATGAATTTTTCAATGAGCTCGATCTGTGATATGTTGAGTTTTTTAGTACTTGGCTTTTTAGCCTCCGCTTTTTCTTCTTGTTGATTTAAGAACTGGGCCAGCTTCAATTTTCTTTCTCTAATCTCTATTAAATCCCTTTCGAGTTCAGTGATTTGGTCAGTCTTAACAGATTTACTCAGTAGCGGAATGTCAGCTGTCAGCTGAATATCTTCTCCTTTTTTAGCCTCTTTGTCAACAGGATTTACAGAAGACGACCCTGTACTAACGGGTTTATTGGGCTGTTCTTTTTTGATCTCAGTCGCAACTTTCTCAATAACAGGGAGTGCTT
>JBLIES010000165.1:0-7872 GCA_047633135.1 Roseivirga sp. | reverse complement strand
TTCGCTTACTCACGATGGTATAGCTCAGGTTCAGTCTTGCGAATTCTGTTTGTTCCGAAGGATAAATCTCTAATTCTTGTATGAACCAATCGTAAAGCGCTTTATGGTCTCTAAACTCCAGTGTACACAAACTGTAAGTCACATTCTCGATAGAATCAGACTGGCCATGAGCAAAGTCATAATTAGGATAAATACACCAAGTATCGCCAGTGTTATGATGACTCACTTTTTTGATTCTATAAATGATCGGGTCGCGCATATGCATGTTTGGCGAAGTCATATCTACTTTCGCTCTTAACACTTTGCTGCCCTGATCGAAGGCGCCATTTTTCATTTGCCCGAATAAATCGAGGTTTTCTTCTACCGAACGATTACGGAAGGGGCTTTCTATTCCTGGAATGGTGGGGTTAGTTTTGCCAGCAGAAATGGCTTCGGCTGATTGATCATCGATGTATGCCTTTCCCTTTTTAATTAGCTTCACCGCATATTCATAAAGGGTATCGAAGTAGTTAGAAGTGTACCTGGCTTCTTCGTTCCAGGTATAGCCTAACCACTTAATGTCTTCTTTGATGGAGTTAACGTACTCTTCGCTTTCCTTTTCAGGGTTGGTGTCGTCAAAACGGAGATTACATTTACCCTTGTATTTCTCTGCAAGGCCAAAATTTAAAACGATCGACTTGGCATGGCCAATATGAAGGTAACCATTGGGTTCTGGTGGGAAACGAGTCTGGACGAAAGAGTTTTTGCCTGATTTCAAATCATTCTCTATCATTTGCTCTATAAAGTTGAGCGGCTCTTTGTGTTCTATTTCACTCATTTTCCTCTTGTTCTCAATTGAACTGCAAGTTTAGTAAAAAGCATTCAGAAGGAGAGACAAAATTAAATGATACTACAACTGAATTGATCATTTTCTGCTCGCTTTTTGTCTTTAGTGTAAAGCCAATTGGAAGGTAAAGCATTACCAAGTCATTTGGGGGCCATTTTGCAAAGCAACAACCCCGTTTTTACGCTGATTGAGAATCGTTTGGGCTTGTTGCGCTTTCATTTTTCTCTTTCGCCATCTCTAAACCAATTTTAAGTTTTCTTAAAAACCATTTCGAAAGCTCAGGAGAAGAATCAATTGTGTGCTGGTGCTTTTCAACCAGGTCGGGATGAAACTTAGCGATGGTTTTAGCAGGCAAACTAATGCCTGTTTTGATGTGAAGTTGGGTTTTATGGCCATTGCGAATCAGCATTAACAACAGCTTTTCAACACTTTCTTTTGGTAGTTTCTTTTTTATAGCGTAATGACTGGCAATACCAATAGACCGCTGAATCCACTGGTCATTATGATTCTCCATACTTTGGAAGAGAGAATAGGCCAAATCGAAATTCATCAAAAGGCCTTCACCAAAAACTCTTTCACTAATAATATCACAGGAGAGCCCTTCATTCGCCTTAATAATTTGCTCGCTTGCTTCATTAAAAGAGGAGATAAAATCATTGGCTAAGTCAATCTGAAGCATTTTCCCAATGATAGGGTAGCCTGACATGTGCTTTTTATCACCAAGCCAATCCAAGATAAAGGCCTTTTCTTCTGAAGTAGTATTCGCATGTAAAAATTCGGCAACCTTCTCGAGTATTGGAAATTTCACATGATGGATCAGTAATTCAGCTTCCAAGTTGTGCAGTGCAGTTTCGATTTCACCTGTATTTTTTAACTGAAGAAATTGATGTAAGCAAGGTTCGATTGATTGATATGAAGTAACGGTTTTAAGACTCATTCGAAACGGTGGAATTGTGGTTTAAAAAATTAGCGACCTAAATGGCACTACTATTTAATCATTTTGAAACAATTTTCTAGATTTCTTGGCTGATAAGTGGATCAGCCTGTGTACAAGCCTGTGGATATCGGAGTGGGAAACCTGTTGAAAACTAAGGGGTTATAACGTATGAATGTGAAATTAGTAAACATATCTTAGTTACATCAAGCGAGGGATAAAAGTCAGCACTTAGTTTTAATCTCTCTTCGGGGGAAGTCCGGAAAAACGTTTTGTGCAAGGTTCAAAGCCGCAAGGGGATGATCTGAAACAGTCACAAGCACACACTGAAACGGCAGGGTGACGATGAAGAGTGGAAGCAAATCTGATTTGCTTCCACTCTTGCTGGTATAGCTTCGGCTGATCAGCAGTTTGCTGATTCCAAAATTGATTCGTCAATTTCGGAACCGATCAAGCCAACACACTTGGGTATGTAGGCGAAAATTGAAAAGGAGATCAGTGGTTACACTGTTTTACTTTCAGCACAATCAATTCTGTAAATTAATTGTAAAAGGCTGCAAAACTGCGTTTCTAACGTTGAGTACTTGATGCTTTGCTTAGGGCGAAGCCAAAGGAGATAGCGTTTTCTGCCATAGCTTGGGGCATTGGTAGCAGAACAAAGACATGAACAGTAACTTGGCGTTTTACGATTGCTACGGGGATGGTAAAGCGAGTGGGGGTGAGCAATCATCCCCACTTTTGTTTTAAGGGGATGAGAACACCCAAAAATCGGCTTCCTTATGGAGTTTGTTTACCGCTACTTTTTTCTTATTTCACCTTTGGTCAGTGAATCATCCACCAAACCTTTTGCGTAATCCCAAACTACCTTAGCGCCTTCTTTGATAGATTCTTTCTTTTCTATGATCGTTTCATAGGGAACCTCAAATTCATTCCAAGTGCCGCCATTATTCGAAGCATTCTGAAGCATTGGTGCAAATCGATCCACGCCTTTTGCAAATTTGGCTTCTGCTGTTGCGCAGGCTTCGAACTCTTCCCAAAGAGCAATTAATTCGATGGCTTGCTCTTGAGGCAGTAGTCCAAAAATACGCTTTGCAGCTTCCAACTCCACCGCTGTATTGGTATGGTTTTTAGTAGTGTCGAAAAAAAAGGTGTCTCCAGCATCAATCTCCACAATATCATGAATGAGTAACATCTTGAGCACTTTCAACAGGTCCACTTTTTCATTGGAGTGCGATGAAAGTACCATCGCCATCATGGCTAAATGCCAGCTGTGCTCTGCATCATTTTCATTTTGATTGCTATTAAAAAGGCAGGTCTTGCGCTTGATGTATTTCAGCTTATCAATTTCTTTAATAAAGGAGATTTGTTGTTCTAGGTTTTCCATTGGCATAATTATAAACGTTGGCCAATCAAGCTTCAATTAACCTTATTGTAAAATTACCTTTCCATCCTTCATCATCAACTTAATAACCATCAAGCTTTCATTATTAAAATGTGAACAGGCCTTAATTTGATCAATTGGTTAAAACCGCTTGCGTACTTGTAGACGAGGTTCGCTATTGGTCGCCTTATTGGTTTCCGCTTAACCTATACACATCAGCTTCGGCAGCAATATATCCAAAAGAAGCCCATACTGGTTGGGTAAGTATTGATTCATAAATTTCACCAGCTTTTGGCTCATCGCCATTGTATAAGTACCAATTACCGATTCCGTAATTCACAGCGTCATTGCTGCTCAATTCACCTTCGCCTGCTTTGGTAAGTTCTTCTAAACTCAATTCGCCTTTGTAAAAGAGACATAGATCGTAGTAAGCGAAATTCTCAATGATTTCCATGTCTTTATTAATCACGTCAAGCGCTTTTAACGCTTCCTCTTCCTTGCCCATTCTGCGTAGAATCATGTAGACCCAATGCGTACCCGAAACTATATTGTCATCCATTCGTGAGGCGGCTATGGCCTTTTTATAAGCAGCCAAAGCAGGTTCTAAATCTCCATTAAGGTAATATGCTAGGCCAAGATGATAGAAAATATTACCATCAAGTGTACTCACAGGAATGTTTTGGGCATTAGGGGCTCCATCGGGTTCAATTTCATTAGTCGAGCCTTCGCGTAATTCAGCCGCTTTTTCGAAATCGGTAATGGCCTTGTCGAACTGGCGGATAGAGATATATCGATGACCACGGTGCCTATAAAAGCGGGCATCGTTAGGGAATTTTTCAATGGCTAATGTATATTCATCAATAGCCTTATTATAATTGCCTTGATAGGCGGTAAATCGACCATACCAAACCCAATTATCAGCTGAAGGATCAGCCTCAAAGTTGGCCTTTCGTTCTAAATAGTTATCAATGGCCTTTTGTCCTGGTGGTATCGCGATAAGGGTATCTCCTAAAAGTGAGATGGCTTCAAAATTTGACTTCACAGTTAAATCCTTTGCGGATTCTTGTTCTGGAGCACAGGAGGCAATGAGGGCGAGTAAAAAAAGGACTTTTAATTTCATAATAATGAGTGGTTCAATAATGAAATTAACAAATTCAAAATAGAAAGCATTTAAGTATTTGAGGGTCGGTAAAAAAAAGCACCTTTTATGGTGCTTTTAAATGTTTGTCAACTGTTTGTTCTACTTTGTGAATGATCCAGCAAAACCTGTAGCATTGTTGATTGAAGAAATAGCAATTGTGAGCTGAAGACCATCTGTACTGGCAGAAAATCCACAAGCAACAAGGTATGTCCAACCAGTTACAGCACTTGTTGATCATTGCATTACCGTACTTGGGCCTGCATTGCCCTCAAAATGATGATGTAATGAAATTGGCAATGATATTCCTCCCCATTGAGAATGTACCAGATGCATCACTATTTTGATTTTTTATTGCTCTAATTTCTAGTTTGGCACCTCTTGCTGTACAAGAATATGTTCCTACTGAACTCATAATTTTATTTGTTTCGTGTTTGCCTACTCGTTAAGATGGTTTTTTAGCTTCGACTAGTATTAAACTATTAATTGAATAAATTAAAAAAAAAAACTGAGTAATAAGGGACTACTGACTAAATTGAGTGAAACCAACGCTACCAATTTATGGGTAGCACTTTTGGTTTTGGACTTGATATTTACGCATTGCTTAATGGCATGAGGGCATAAAAAAAGGTGACCGTATAGCACCTTTTTTATTCACCTAAACACCGCGACTCATCTGGTTTCATCCACCAACCGCAGTAATCTTTTATTTCTTTTTAATTCTCAGTAGTCGATCCTAAATAGGTCAGGGCTACTATTCCGCCTGCTTGAGACGCTGGTCTTTTGGCGATCACCGATTTTTCTGATTTCAGTGGACCATGGGCAAATGTTTGATAGGGGTCAAAGGTCCGCGAGTCGAACGAAATGCAGTGTGTACCTAAATGGTTGAGTGTTTTTTTCATTGTAGCTTCAAGCGAGAGGGTTTGTCCGTTTTCTGTCATTCGTTCTGTCCAATTGCCACCACCATTGAAAGTGAATTTCATCAAAGCGTTAGTGCCGTTTTTATTGTTAATCTTTGCCGACTCGTAAGTTTTAGGATAGTCTAAATGATTATTCACTACAAACTCAGCAACGTTGACTCCATGAGGGAAACTTGGCGTTGTTTGATTCATAGGTAAAGAGTTGAAAGATACCTTTCCACCGAAAATCATTTCTTTTGGAGATTTATAATGAACGAATTTTTGAGGCGCTAATTGAAATGCTCCTTGGAAAGAGTTGATTCTTTTTTTAATGAATGGCACATGATTGATATCAGACACGAAGGATTCTGAAACTTCGAGCGTCAAATAAACGGTCACTTCTTCCTTGTAGTCGTTGATGATTATAAATTCGGTAGTCTCCATTAGGTGTTATGGTTTATAGCAAATGCTTTTCTAATTTTAGAACAGGTCAAAATTGATCATCAAATTCATTAATTAGATCGAGCCAAAGAGGTAAAATGGCAATACCACTTTAGGGGTACGCCAACATCAAAAGCATCAATTATTTTTGTTTGAATTTGTTCCAAAATCAAAACAGAGCAACCATGAAGAACGAAACAAATAATACCTATCCACTCGGGCCAAGCGGCAGTTACGGAACAGCAACGGCTGTTAAGGCTGAGAATTTAATATTTAATGATGTTAAAATAGGTAGAATCAACAGTGTGATTCAACCCACAAGCTTCTCGCCCTTTTTAAAGGTGATAAGTAATAAAGAAGCAAAATGCTTTGAATTGCATATCGTAATGTTTGCACCCATCGGCTTTGAACTCGATGAGGGTAATCCAATCGTTTGTGATTTCATGGGGACTGAGTTATTTGTTTTTGTCAATTTGAAACAAGAAGTAACTGATCCTACCGAGCTTCAGTGTTACATCCTTAGATTATGTTTCTTCCCTAAATTCTCAATTAAACTAAAAGGAAGAAGTATTTTCGTAGTGCCAGTTCATGGAGACCCTGAGGAAGGAGAGGTTGCTAAAGTAGAGGTTCCTACGGAAGAAGGAATAGATTAATCAAATCGTTAATTATGAGAGTGAGTTTTTTTTTATTGAGCACAAAATATTTTTGCAGACTTAGTTTCATAATTATTTGCTGTTCGGTTTTTTCAGCGAGAATGAATGCGTTCCAAAGAAATGAGGAGATCAAATCCTTACAATCTCAAGCCGAGGCGATAGGTAAAAGTAACCTAGACTCAGTGCTATTATTATTGAATGGAGCCGAAAAGTTAGCCACTGCTGATGAATTGGTTGCCGTTGAATCTGAGAGTGAATGGGTGAAAGCGAAGACTTATTACTCATTAGGTGATTATGAAAAGTCTCAACGCTTTGCCCTGTCAGCCATAGAGAAGGCGACTATAGTCACTAATGACACAGTACTCGCCAAGTCCTATAATTTGATGGGTGTTTTGTTGAAAAGAGCATATAAATTAGACCAAGCGATGGCCGCCTACCGAAAGAGTCTTGGCTATAAGGAACGCCTTTCAGACTCTTTAGGCGTATCTACAACACTTCAGAATTTGGGAGGCTTATTTCGTACTTTAGGATTGTTAGACAGTTCATATATTTACTATCAACGCAGTATTGAAATTAAGCGTGCATTAAAAGATACGGTCGCACTAGCGTCATCCATCGGGGGACTTGGGACTTACTATTATGACATTGGCCAATACAAAATGGCGGTAGATCTCTTCAGGCAGGCTTATGATGTGAACGTAGCGCTTGATGATAAGAGCAAAATTGCCCTCTATGCAATGAATATGGGCTCAGGCTATAGGGGATTGGGCTATTATGAATTATCCCTTCGCAATTATTTACAGTCGTTAACCTTGTACAGGTCCTTAGGGCTGAGAAAAGAGGAGGGAAGTGCTTTATTTAATATAGCAAGCTTATATAAGTTGCTAAAAAAGTTTGACGTTGCGCTTGAGTATTATTTAAAGAGTCTCAAAATCTATGAAGAAACCAATAGAGATAAAGATAAAGCTGATATTTATTTAAGTATGGGGGACCTTTATCTATTGGAGAAACGAGCGACCGAAGCATTGGAATTCTTTAGTCAAGCAGAAGAAATTTACACTAAAAATAACGAATTGAGGGATTTAGCCTTGGTACGGCACGGCCAAGGCAAAGCTTATGCCAGAATGGAGGACTACGGTAAATCGAAGGCTCTTTATCAAGAAAGTCTATTGGGACTAGATCAGCAGAATGACAAAGATGAAATAGGCAATGTTTACAGTAGCCTTGCTGTTACTAATTACAAGGGGAAGGAATACAAAGAGGCCTTGAAAAATTATGAGGTAGCCCTAAACATTTCACAAGAACTGAAATTACCTTCTTTGTTTAAAGGCGCCTTAATTGGCTTTGCAGAAATATATCAGGCTACGGGAAATTCAAGAAAAGCCTACGATTATCGCCTGCAGTACGATGTAATGAAAGACAGTTTAGATAATGTAGAGAAGTCTCGACAAATCGCTGAGTTGAGAGAGATTTATGAGTCAGAGAAGAAAGACGAGCAGATTACCCAGCTTGAATTAGAAAATGAACTCGTCAGTGCAAAAAGTCAGGCTAATGCAGCGCTTGCCGATCAGCAGCGCACAGAAAAGCTGATTTTTATTAC
>JBLIES010000164.1:0-7902 GCA_047633135.1 Roseivirga sp. | reverse complement strand
CTCATTGTAGTCAATGGCCATTATCACCTTCCTTCTTTATCCGAGTCGCTTAGGCTCATTTCAATAATTTAAAATAGACGATAAGTCTTCTAGGTTTTGCAGACCAAATACAAATTTAATTCTGCTATATTCATGAAGAAATCACGATTAGAGAGATAATTATATGAAAACTTTTAGGGCAAAAGTTAGCTATGGCTTGTTGATACCCATCATTTTGTTAATCGTAGTTGAAATTATCTGGCTCATGGCTCAGTCACATATGAACACTGGTTCCTTTCTTGTTGTTGCGATACTTTTAGCTACACTGATTTTCATTCTAATCTTATTTTTAAAAACCGTGTACATTGTAGATGGGGATAAACTCATAATCAAATCGGGCTTCTTATTCACGACTAAAGTCGACATCCATTCTATCAAAACTATCCGAAAATCAAATAGCCTTCAGGCTGCTCCAGCCCCATCAATGGACAGACTAGAGATCAATTATGGTAAATTTGATACTATTCTTATTTCCCCGCTTAATAAAGAGACTTTTTTTACTGCATTGAAAGGGATCAACAGGGATATTGAGAGTGACCTCGCTTAAAGTGTGTGGTACTTTTAAGGTTTAACTAAACCTTAAAAGCCCCTTACTGACCGCCATTAAATTAATCATTCTATAAAGCGCTCGAGCACCCACATTCGCATCCCACTCGTCATCGCCTTGGGCAACTTCATTCAGATCGCAACCTATGATGGTGCGTCCAGAGAGAACGACTTGCTTAAACAGGTACATTACCTGCTCCAAATCAAAACCTCCTGGAACAGGAGTGCCTGTGTTTGGGCAAAGTTTAGGGTCGAGGCCATCGATATCAAATGAAATATAAACTTGCATAGGAAGTTCCTTGATGATCTCCTGAGACTGCTGAGCCCAAGTTTTGCCTTCGAACTGAGCATTTTTTAAATCTTGATCAAAAAAGGTTATTACTCTTCCATTCGATTCATTGATCACTATTTGCTCTTCGTTGCAAAAATCACGAATCCCAACCTGAACAAGCTTTTTGACCATGGGTATTTTTAGCACATTCGTCATAATGCTCGCATGGCTAAATTCAAAACCTTCATAAGCCTCTCTTAAATCTGCATGCGCATCTATTTGCAAGATGCCAAAATCCCCATAATACGCTCCGCAAGCCCTTATATGGCCTAAGGGGGTACTATGATCTCCTCCAATCAAAACCGTTGCTCTACCGCGGGACAGCCAGTACTCAGATTGCTGCTGAACATATTGCATCAACTGCTCTGTTTGCTCATTGACTTCTTTCAGAATGAGTTCCATTTCAGGTCTCTCAGTCTCTTCTGCGCCATCTTCTAGCCACTGAATATATACTTCGGCCTTCTTTCTTAACTGCTTACCTAAAGTGTACCAAACCTCAGGAATCTCTGCCATAGCAATACCAAGTTCCCAAGGTTTAGGAATGTCAAGTTGGCTATAATCTATTTGAGAAGAAGCATCTAAGATGGCTTGTGGGCCATCAGAAGTACCTGCAGCATAAGAAACCGTTACATCCCAAGGCACCGGGATGGCTATAACTTTAGCGTTATCGATATCAAAAGGCAGACCATAGAGGGTTCCTTTTACGCCTACACCATTGGGGTCAAATGCTTGAAGATTGGCCATCTTACTTAATCATTTCAGCTACAAAATTCGGTAAGGCAAATGCAGCCTGATGAATCGCTTCATTATAATATTGTAGGCCATGCTCTTTGGCGAATGCCTTGCTCTTTTCGGCATCGAAACTTTTCTGAGGATGTGCGCTTCCCTTTGATGAATAAGAGAAAGACCACATTCCAGTTGGATAAGTAGGTATATAGGCTAAATAACAGTGTACCTGGTCTTGGCCAAAGATAGATCGGTATACTTGATAAATCTCTTTGAAAACTTTGCTATTGAAACGTGGCGACTCACTTTGGGTCACCATAATGCCTTCAGGAGCCAAAATTCTATATACTTCTTTATAAAACTCTACAGTAAAAAGACCTTCAGCTGGTCCAATTGGATCTGTGGAGTCTACAATTACAATATCAAAAGAACCATCTGCAGCCTCGTTCACATACTTGATTCCGTCATCGATAATCAAGTTGAGCTTGGGATGACCGAAGGCACTAGCAATGCCCGGTAAATGTTCTTTACAAGCCTCTATGACTTTGTCATCAATTTCAACCATCACCACTTCATCAAATGACCCATGACGTAAAAGTTCTCTTACGGTACCTCCGTCTCCTCCCCCAATCACCAAAGCTCTTTTTGGATTTGGATGAGTTAAGGTAGGCACATGGGTAATCATTTCGTGATAGACATACTCATCCTTTTCGCTGGTCATTACCATACCATCTAAGGTCAAAAGATTACCGTAGGCTTGTGTATTGTATACTTCTACTTTTTGAAAGTCAGATTGAACATCGTATAATTTGCCATCATGCTTTAATGAAAGTGCTATTTTGTCGTCCCTTTCAGTAAACCATACATCCCTAGTGCGCATAGGACTTCCATTATCTTGGCTCTTGCTGTCGCGCAATAATTTGATATCGAAATCTCGTTCTTTGAGTAAGGCTCGTTCGCCCCGCAATAACTCTACTGCAGAACCGTGACCTGCTTTAAATTTTTCTTTCAGTATTCTATAGGCTTCCCAAGGGTCTACCGTATCACCACAAGTAAAAATATCTACCGATGCGTAGCCGTACTCTGGCCACGTATGTATTGCCAAGTGACTCTCTTGAATCACAACAACGCCAGAAACGCCATAGGGTGAAAAATGATGAAATGTAGAATTAATGATTGTTGCACCAGATTCTTCTGCTGCTCCCTCCATACTTTGTTCGATGTGAACTACATCATTAAGAATTTCTGAAGAGCAATCGTAATACTCTACTATAATGTGTCTGCCAAGTGAAGCCATGCAATATTTTTACTGCAAATATGAAGTCTTCCATCCAAATGCACCAAACGAAATGCAATTTTATTCTAAACCAATTGATCCAGGTGTGTAAAAGTCCACTGCATTCGCCACTCCAGAGCATACTTCAGCCCAACTGTCGATATCTAGTTTAAGCCACGCACAAGCGCCTGTCGTGAAGGAAACATCATAATTGGAGGTCAAGTACTCATGTAATAACGCGATCGATGGGTTGTGACCTACAATGGCCACGTTATTAAAAAGATCATTCACTTGAGTAATTGCGGCTACCAGCACATTACGAGTAGCCTCATAATACTCTTCAGCGGTAATTAACCTAGGTTTTTCATCGAAAGAGCTAAGAATTTGCTCACAAGTTTCAAGCGTTCTTGTGGCTGGACTAGTATAAATAACATCTAAATTAACAGAGAGCGTATTAAGGTAAGTACCTACTAAATAAGCCTCCTGTAGGCCTTTATTACTTAATTTTCGGCTAAAGTCTGGAGTAGCTTTTGTGGCCGACAGCGCTTCGGCATGTCTTATGAGAAATAGATTTTTAACCATTTTATCAGTTGATCAGTTATACACTTTGTAACGAGAAAAGATACCAGTTTATATAAAAAGGGACAGTGTTCCTGACTAAAGTACTTGTTTTTCTGAAATTTTTATGACCATCTTTGAAGTGTTCTAAACACAACCTCCATTCTTTATGTCGAAAAACTTAGTCATTGTAGAGTCCCCAGCCAAAGCTAAAACCATCGAAGGATTTTTAGGTAAAGATTTTACTGTCGTTTCAAGTTATGGCCACGTTCGAGATCTGCCTAAGGGAAACAATGCAATCGACATTGCTAATAATTTTAAACCTACTTACGAAGTCACTGCGGACAAGAAGGACGTGATACGCAACTTAAAAAAACTCGCTAAAGCAGCAGAGACTGTCTATTTAGCAAGTGATGATGACCGTGAGGGAGAAGCGATCAGCTGGCACTTGAAAGAGGCATTAAACTTAAAAGACGACACAAAGAGGATTGTATTTAGAGAAATCACAAAGAACGCTATCCAAGCAGCGATTGCAAGCCCAAGAGTGATCGACATTGACCTTGTCAACGCGCAGCAAGCAAGAAGAATTTTAGACCGACTGGTAGGTTTCGAGTTGTCTCCCGTTTTATGGAAAAAGATTAAAAGAGGTCTTTCAGCAGGTAGAGTACAATCTGTAGCCGTTAGAATTGTAGTAGAAAGAGAAAGAGAAATTGAAAAATTCAGTTCTAAATCATCTTTTAGAATCTCTGCATTGTTCAATTTGGGTGATGGCGTTCAATTGAAGGCTGAAATTCCAAAGAAGATTGAAATTGAAGCTGATGCTCAAGATTTCTTATCTAGTTGCATTGGCTCAACCTATGCGATTCAAGACTTACAGAAAAAACCAGCAAAAAGGACACCTGCCCCACCATTTACCACTTCTACCTTACAACAAGAAGCCAGTCGAAAGCTTGGTTACTCTGTTTCAAGAACGATGTCATTGGCTCAAAAGCTGTATGAAGCAGGTAAAATCTCTTACATGAGAACAGATTCGCTCAACTTATCTGATGAAGCGGTGAAGGGTGCTACAGCCGAAATCACTCGAGCTTATGGCGATCAATTTGTTCAAACCAGAAAATTCAAAACTAAATCGCAATCTGCACAAGAAGCCCACGAAGCCATAAGGCCTACCTATTTTACGAATCACCAGGCAGGTGCCAATTACGATGAAAAACGACTCTACGAATTAATCTGGAAGCGTGCTATTGCTTCTCAAATGGCGGATGCCCAATTAGAAAAAACCACTGCCACAATTGCCATATCAAATAGAACTGACACTTTAAGTGCACAGGGTGAAGTCATTAAATTTGAAGGGTTTCTAAAAGTTTATTTAGAATCTACTGATGATGAAGATGGTAGTAATGAAGCCAAAGGGATGTTGCCTCCGTTGACTATCGGTCAGCAGCTCGACCTTGATTTGATGATGGCTAAAGAAGGCTTTACAAGACATGCTCCAAGATTTACGGAAGCCAGTTTAGTGAAGCAACTAGAGGAGATGGGCATCGGTAGACCGTCAACCTACGCCCCTACAATATCTACTATTCAAAAAAGAGAATATGTAATTAAAGAGAATCGCGATGGTGTAGACCGTTCTTATCAAGAACTCATCTTGAAAAATAGTAAAGTTGAAACGAGAACTAAAACCGAGATCACAGGAGCAGAAAAAATGAAGCTCTTCCCTACTAACATCGCAATGATTGTGAATGATTTTTTAGTAGAGCATTTCCCTAACGTAATCGACTTTTCATTTACGGCACGAGTAGAAGAAGAATTTGATCAAATCGCTCAAGGCTTTCAAAAATGGGAGAAAATGATCGGTTCCTTTTATGGTAATTTCCATCAAAAGGTTGAAAACACTGAACTGCTAAAACGATCTGATATTAGCAATAATTCTAGAGACTTAGGAGCCCACCCAGAGTCTGGTAAACCTGTGATTGTAAGGATGGGTAAATTTGGGCCTATGGTTCAAATTGGAGAATTAGATCCAGATGACGAGGAAGCAGAAAAGCCGCAATACGCCAGCCTCAAGAAGGAACAATTTATAGAGAACATTACACTAGAAGATGCGCTAGACCTCTTCAAGCTTCCGCGGAACGTAGGCTTGTATGAGGAAAAAGAGATTATCGCAGCTATCGGTCGATTTGGCCCTTATGTAAAGTATGATGAAAAATTTGTTTCGCTGCCCAAAGGTGTTGATCCCTTAGAACTTGGCTTAGAGGAGGCCATCTCTTATATCAAAGAAAAACAAGAAGCTGATGCCCCTATTTATGTTTATAAAGAATTGCCTGTTCAAAAAGGCAAAGGTCGTTTCGGGCCATTTATCAAATGGAACGACATGTTTATCAACGTCAACAAGAAGTACGATTGGGATAATTTATCTGATAATGACATCATTGAATTAATTGATGAGAAGCTTCAGAAAGAGATTGACAAGGTGATTCACAACTGGGAAGAAGCAGGAATAAGAATAGAGAAAGCCCGCTGGGGAAGACACAACATCCTTAAAGGAAAGTTGAAAATAGAGCTAGCAAAAACAGTTGATGTTAGTGAAATGACGCTGGATCAAGCCAAGGCAGAGATTGAAAAGGTGGCGCCAAAGAAAAAACCAGTCAAGCCAAAAGCTAAGGCCAAGGCCAAAAAGAAGTAAAAGGATTCAATCCAAGGAAGTGTTTAAGCGCGAAGTCAATCTATGACTTCGCGTTTTTTGTTGATCACGAAGCTCATTCTAAGTATCATGCACAGCTTGACACTGTATCTCTAAAATCACCTCCGATTCGGAACGTCATTGTGTACCCGCAAATGTGTATCACAGTTCAACAGTAAGTGGTTTTGAGCTAATTGGCTTACGAATAGTATGCTCTGAAACTGCCGAAACCTACCTACCCTTGAAAGGTAAAAATGCAGAAGAACCATTTGACTTGAGTATGAAACTCATAAAAGATGAATTTGAAGCTACAGTTATGGTTGGAAATAAAAAATCTCAATTGAATAAGTAAAAGGCACCCAAAAACCATGTTTAGATCACTCTCCTTCTTGAGCCTCACCAACAAGCCACCAAACCATAATTCTATCTCAAAGCACAGAAGCAATCCACTATAAAAGTTGAATCCTTGAATAAAACTTAGACTTTGACAAAAGTAGGTTTTCCAAACCTGTGACGATTACAATTAGGGACTCTTTCCCTTCACCTGGCAAACTTTCAAACACGCGCTGACGCTCCTGCCTTTCTTGGTGGTCTTAACCAACTAGCCTCTTAAGGACTGTACTTCAAACTTATCAGAATGATGGTGAGTTCTTACCTTTTATATAAAAATAACGCTTATACAATGACTTAGCAGTGGTTATGAAATAGAATTCTGAAAAGTCTTTTTATCTTCAACTCACCGAATTCTTTAGGGTTTATCAGACAAAACTACCGCACAAAATGAAATCAAGAACAATTTTAGTAGTGTTGATGTTGGCGATATCGCATTATAGTTATACTCAATGCAAATCAATTTCAGTTGAAAGTGTATCAAACTACACAGCATTCGCAATCGATTCTTTGTACGAAGCTGATGGATTGAGAAATGGCGATGATTATGATGGTGCGACATTATACTTCCCTGTCAAAAATAACAAGAAACTAAAGAGTATCGTCCTTGTACCCGGCTATAAAGCGACTCAAAGGTCTGTCAGCCTCTGGGCCAAATACTTCGCAGAACGTGGATATGTGACGATGACAATTGGCACAAATGTTTTAACAGATAGCCCTACTTTAAGGGCCAAAGCATTGATTGATGGCATGGAAACCATTCGTCAAGAAAACAAAAGAAGAGGATCACCTTTATTCAAGAAAATTGATACTAAAAACATTGCCGTTGGTGGTTGGTCAATGGGTGGTGGCGGAGCTCAATTGGCCGCAAAAATGGACGGAAGCATCAAGGCCGTAATTGCCATTGCTCCCTGGTTATATTCAAAAACCCTTAAAAATTCAGATTTAGATCATGAGGTACCAGTATTGATCATAAGCGGTCAAGTTGACCCTACTGCTCCACCGAAATCACATTCTGATGTGCATTATGAATACACTCCAGCAACGACCAAGAAAATGCTTTATGAAATTACTGATGGTAACCACTCTACTCCTCTTTACCCAAAAACTGGCAACGGAGATGTTGGAAATATAGCTTATGCATGGCTTGAAATGTTTCTTAAAGACAGCGGTTGTTACTCAACTATGCTCAGCGCTAATTCATTGAATCAAAATTCAACTGCCTCAAAACATGAGACTAATTTGAATTGAGAGCAGTTACAGAAACCGTAAGCCTAACCGTCCTTGCGAACCTGCCCAAGCACTTCGTAGCACCGAAACCAACGTGAAGCAATCTCTCTGCGCAAAGAAAAG
>JBLIES010000163.1:0-7908 GCA_047633135.1 Roseivirga sp. | reverse complement strand
GGTTATTGGGGATATTTTTATTCCACAGTCGCTCGGCTGGGCCGAGTGAGCTCTTAAATGATAGAAAAAGATCCCTACAGGATGACTCCGAATGACAAATGTATTCAATTAGGCCTCCGCGAACTTTGCGGTTATACAACCCACCAAACCATTGAAATTTGGAATTTCTTTTTTTTTGACAATTTATACTGCCTGACTAAACTGTTTTTCACCTTGTTCTGGTAGGTAGTACTCATCAAAAACCGAACAGATATTTCGTAGAAAATTCATCCCTTTTGGCGTCACGCGATAGTTTAAGCAGAACTTTTCGAGGAGTCCGTCCTCCATCATAGTCATAATTGATTCCTTCTTCACTTCGGATAAACTTAGGTAGTCATTGAGTTGAAAAAGCCCATTGCAAGCGATATCAAGGATTACTTCTTTGGTTTTCAATTCTTGTTTTGTCAACAAATGACCTTTGAAAATTGGTAACTCACCCTTTTCAATAATCTCTCTATATCCTTCTACAGATTTTACGTTCTGTGCATAAGCAGTATCAATATCGGAGATAGAAGATACTCCCAAACCAATCATAAAACTTGTTCTGGATTCAGTATATCCCATGAAATTCCTATGTAATCTTCCCGTTGCACGTGCAACAGTTAACGTATCATTTGGCAAAGCAAAATGGTCCATCCCGATGGCTTCATAACCTATGGCCTTTAACAGCGCCTGACCGATGACATTTAACTTGTGCTTTTCTGTACCCATTGGAATATGTTCTTCTGAATAAGCGCGTTGACCAGGCCTTGTCCAAGGCACATGCGCATAACTGTAAAAAGCAATGCGATCAGGCATCAAGCTTTCTACAACATCAATAGTGTTTTTGATGCCATAGATGGTTTGAAAAGGCAAACCATAAATCAAGTCGAAGTTCACTGAGGTATATCCAATACTACGTGCCCATTTTGTTACCCTCTCTATATTTTCTATTGGCTGAAGGCGATTGATGGCCTTTTGTACCTTAAAGTCAACATCCTGAACACCAAAACTCACGCGAGTAAATCCAACTTCGTAAAGTGCTTGCAGGTGCTCAAAAGTGGTATTATTAGGATGTCCTTCGAAACTAAATTGATAGTCTTCGTGAACCTGAGCTGTTTCTAAAATTGATTCAATTAAAAACTTCAAGTTTTCAGGAGAAAAGAAGGTAGGTGTACCTCCGCCTAAGTGTATTTCTCGAATGACAGGTTCTTCATGAAAAACCTTCAAATAAAGTTTCCATTCAGCAATTACGGACTCGATATATGGTCTTTCAACTTTATGATTAATTGTAATTCGGGTATTGCAACCGCAGTAAGTGCAAAGTGATTCACAATAAGGAAGATGTATATACAAACTGATGCCATCCTTGGCTTCGCTGAATGAAGTGCGAACCCTTGACTCATAGCCTTGCTTGCTGAACCGCACTAAATCCCAAGCAGGTACTGTTGGGTAACTAGTGTAACGTGGCACTGGTAAATCGCATTTTTTGATTAAGGAGATCATGAGTTCGTTTTTTTATCTTTCTTTATTTTGTCATCGAAGAGCATTCGCACTGATGGTGAATAAGTATCATCAAACTGACCTGATTTTACTGCCCAGAAAAATGCGGACAGAAAGACTATCGCAACTACCAAGCTTATCAATATGAGGATGAGTATTACAGACATATCATTTCAGTTTTAATTTTTTGGAAAGCAGGCCGATCATAGAAGTGGTAAACACCACAACAGAGATACTACTCAAAGGCATCAGGATAGCCGCTAATAATGGGGTTAGCATTCCTGCAACTGCAAGGCTGATTCCAACCACATTGTACAAAAGTGACAATACGAAACTCGCAATAATTACCTTTCTACCTTGGCTTGCTAATGAGATCAGCTTGTCAATATTCACCAATTCCGAAGCTTTCAAAATCGCATCACTCGCTGGTGAAAAAAGAGAAACATCTTCCGCGACAGCAATGCCTACCGTACTTTGCCTTAAAGCTCCTGCATCATTGAGCCCATCGCCAAGCATAATTACCTTGCGATTAGAAATTTGAATCTCCTTTACCGCTTCTAACTTATCGAGTGGACTTTGATTGAATTTCATTACCACTTCTTTAGGGAAAATGGTACCCAGCTTTTGAGCCTCACGATCATTATCGCCTGATAGGATGTAGAATCTAAACCTTGATTTTAGTTGATCAAGCAATTCTGAAAGCCCCTTTCTATAGTAGGAATGAAAAACAAAGTATCCTCTGTAATCCATACCAATGCTTACATGTACCTGAGTTGAATTTGCTAACGATCCCTTGTCAACCCCTAAGAAAGTAGCTGAGCCAATTTTAACTTCTATTCCACTCACAATTGCGTTAAAGCCTTTTCCTTCAATTTCTTCGAACGATTCAACGCTATAGTTAAAGCCATTGGATTGTGTAAATTCTTTGATCCATCTGCTGAGAGGATGAATACTATTGGCGACAGCAGCTTCTATCAATGCCATTTCAGCTTCAGAAAGTGCCTCGCCTTCGAATGTTATCGCCTGCCCTTGGGTTGCTGTGATGGTACCTGTCTTATCAAAAACGATTGTGTTGGTAGCATTCAATTGCTCAATGACTTCTGCATTTTTCAGGTAGAAATGATTTCGTCCAAAAACCCGCATAATACTACCTAATGTAAATGGTGTTGAGAGGGCCAAAGCACATGGACATGCAATGATCAAAACTGAGGTGAAAACCAACCAAGTTTGGGTTGGGTCATTCAATTGCCAATAAATAGCTGCACCAATCGAAATGGCCAAAACCAAAACAGTGAAGTATCTACTTACCCTATCAATCAGACTTAAGGGCACTTCTTTACTTGCATAGGCATCATTATTCCATAATTGAGTGAGGTAGCTTTGAGCAACTTCCTTTTGAACAATAAAGCGTACTTGTTTTCCTATTTGCCTTCCCCCTGCATAAACATAATCGCCTTTCTTTCTCATCACAGGCACAGACTCACCGGTTACAAAGCTGTAATCGATAGAAGCAAAGTCATCGATCAAAATGGCATCGGCAGGTAGCACTTCGCCATTGCGCACCATAATCTCATCTCCCTTGCTCAGCTTTTTTACTGGTACTGGCAGAAAAACATTCCCAACTTTCTTCTGAATAGCCAATGGGAAATAAGACTGGTAATCTCTATCGAAAGAAAGTGCCGAATAGGTTTTATCCTGAAACCACTTCCCGATCAATAAAAAGAAAACCAAGCCCACGAGAGAATCGAAATAGCCGGGGCCAACTTGAGCGATGACTTCATAAGCACTTCTAGCAAAGAGCACTAACAGGCCTATGGCAATAGGCACATCGATATTGGCAAATTTCTGTTTGCCACTTTTGAGGGCCGAAGTAAAATAATCGCTGCCAGCATAAAATACTACTGGAATGGAAAGGATTAAATTGAGATACCTAAAGAATTGGCTATACTCCTTTTCGATTCCCGTTCGCCCTAGGTAATCTGGGAAGCTAAGTAACATGATATTACCAAAGCAAAATCCAGCAATCCCCATTTTTATCAGTAAAGTTTTGTTGTATTCATTCTTCGGTTTGTTTTTGGCTTCATTATCCTCCAAGCTGATTTGAGGGCCATAACCGATAGAATCTAATAATTCTGCTACCTGTCTTAAGTTGATTTCTTCTGACCTATAATTGACGGTTAGTTGCTTCGAAGTGAAATTGAGTTTTGCATCTAGAATTCCACCATTCAATCTATCTAAATGTTCTAAAAGCCAAATGCAAGAACTGCAATGAACATTCGGTATATGGAAAGTAACTCGTTGAAAACCTTGGCCCTCAAAGTCAAGTAATTGCTTTTTGATGGTGTCATTATCCAAGAAGTCGAAAATAGAATGAACTTCTTTTTCTTTAATCGTAAAACCAGGGGTGTTTTCTAAGCTATAGTAATCGCAAAGATCGTTGGTGCTCAAAATTTCATACACTGTTTTACATCCATTGCAGCAGAAGTGATGATCTTCAAACAAGATATCAACATGACCAACAGCATCACCACAATGATAGCAGTGTGTTTTGATTGACTCGCTTTTCAAAATGGTTCGAGCCCCCATATTCAATCTATATGGATGAATAAGGGTGACTTTAGCATGAAAGAGTTATTGACGTCAGAATAATTTAAAATTTCTACCCCTAACTTTTGACTGACCATAACAATGGCGTTTCCAGAATCAGCATTCAAATTTGTTACAAGTTCCTCTATTGGTTCTTGTGTCATAAGTTGCAGACCTAGATTGGGGAAAGACATTTTTAAATATTCTACAAAGAATTTTTCATTCTCTGTTTGTTCATCATCATCAGGAAATGCAAAGAGGACTGAGAGCGGAAGCTTGGTGAGATCTTGGTGAGAAAGCCTCAAAAAATGCTTCACCATGTTAATGGAATGCTCATTTGGGTCATGTACCATGATCAATCTGCTCACTTGTTTGCAGCGAGGTAAAACTAATACAGGACAATTTACTTCTTCTATAATTACACTAAGTCGATGCCGTCCGTGTTTCTCATACACCTGACTATCAATAATGAGTAAGTCAGCTACTTTAGTTAGGCCGTGAAGGCTTCTGGGTGTAAGTTGTGGTTTAAAAACATTGATATTCTTTTCAGATTGAGCAGAAAGTGCCTCCACTTTCATTTCAAATTCCATCATGGTTATTAGCTCAGGTGATGAAAGTTCTTCAGTATCGGAATCCGCTAAAACTGGTTCCTGAAAATAGTCTAAACATAAAAAGGTGAAGAAATACTCATGTTGCGGATTCAGAAAAACTTGCAGTCTTTGATAGAATGCAGCTTTATCGCTTTTGCTTCCAGCCCCTATGAGTATTTTTTGTTTCACCTTGTTTCAGTTCACTTCTGAAACAAAAGTAAATTGAAAGACTTGCGTTACTCTTGATTGTCATCAGCGGAAAACATGACAATTGTCATGCTTTAGGCATGAAAATCTGCTTCGTGGAGAAGTTTCGCAGCATCGAGCACTTTGATTTTTTTGCCTTCCAAGGCAATCATTTTATCAGCCTTAAACTCTGAAAGCAAGCGAATTACCGTTTCTGTTGCGGTACCCACAATATTCGCAAGGTCTTCTCTACTTAACACAATATCAATAGTATCGCTACCCTCTCCTTCCATTCCGTAGGTTTCTTTCAACATAAGAATAGTAGTGGCTAATCTCTCTCTTACTGATTTTTGCGCGAGTTGTGCAAGCTTATCTTCCATCACACCTAAATCATGACAAACCGCTTTCATCAGTCTACCAAAGAAGCTAGGATTAGCGTTTAGTATCTTTAAAAAATCACTCTTAGGAATAAAACAAAGAGCGGCTGGTTCAATCACCGTAGCCGAAGCTCCATAAAACTCCTCGCTCAAAAGGGAACGATAACCTAAAAAATCACCTGATTTTGCGATGAATAAGATTTGCTCTTTTCCATTGGAGCCCATCTTATATACTTTTACTTTTCCATTATTAATGCAAAAAACGCCCATAGGCCGCGTACCTTCATAGAATAAGGTTTGACCCTTTTTATAAGTAACGCATGATTTATGCTCAGCTAATACCTCTAATTCGCTTTCTTGTAATTCGCTAAAAAGGGTACTCTCTTTGGATTGGCAAAAAACACATTGCAAATCAATCTTACTATTCTTTGATGACATAATTAAAAAATGATTTTTCTTGAATAAAGATATGCAAGGATTAACCCAATAGCAACGCCAAAATGAACTAGTTAAAAAATGATTTGTCCTAAACCAAATAAAATTACAAAGAACAAAGTGGTCAATGCCATTTGCTTTAAATAAGGATCAAGTGCAGCGGCCGTCTCTTTTTGTTGTACTGCTCTAGCATTTTTAACGAGTAAGGGGATAATTAGCAGGAAAATAAATTGCCATAAACTACCATTATTCATCATTACAAAGATCAACGCTGATAAGAGACCACCGGTTAACAGTGCCATATGGTAGACAACAGATTTCTTTCTACCCAAACGAACAGGAATGGAAAATTTACCTGCTGCTTTATCAGACTCAATATCTCGGATGTTATTTAAATTCAGCACAGCTACAGAAAATAAGCCAGTGGATAAAGATGGCCAAACATAATCCCAATGAATTGTTTGGTCATACAGATAAGCACTGCCCATTACTGCCATAAAACCAAAGAAAATAAGCACGCTTAAATCTCCTAAGCCTGCATAGCCATAAGGCTTAAAACCAGCAGTATACGTTATGGCCGCTAGGATGGCTAGTATTCCAAAGCCTAAGAAAATGCCTAAAATTGTTGGTGACCATCCAAAGGCCGTATAAATCAATGTTACACCTGCCAAAAGTGATAATATTGAGCAGAGCACAATGGCTCTTTTCATCGCTGTTTTAGTAATTAGACCAGATTGAACTGCTCTAGACGGACCAACTCTGCTTGCACTATCTGCTCCATGTACGGAATCACCATAATCGTTCGCGAGATTGGATAAGACCTGAAGAAAAATCGTAGTCAGTGCGCACAATGCGAAAATTAGACCATCGAAAAAACCAGCGGAGGCTGCTAGGAATGTACCCATTCCTATACTTGCCAAAGCCAAAGGAAGCGTTCTCAGTCTAAAAGCCTCAATCCAATGTTTCATGTTTTATTTATAAGCCTGCAGTAATGGCTTCGTCCATAGGATTTACTGATGACGGTAAAAAAGCAGTTACTTTTCCATTTTCATCAATCAGGTATTTACAAAAATTCCAAGTGGGGACTTTACCTGTTTCCTTTTCTAACCAAGCATATAAAGGATGCTTCTTAGCACCTTTCACCGTTATTTTTTCAAACATTTGAAACTCAACACCAAATTTAGCACTACAAAATTGTTGTATAGCCAGGTTAGCGCCAGGCTCTTGACCACCAAAGTCGTTTGCCGGAAAACCCAACACAGCAATCTTGTCACCAAATTCTTGATGAAGATTTTGAAGGTCTTCGTATTGAGACGTGTAACCACACTCTGAGGCAACATTGACAATTAATACTTTTTTGCCTTTGAAAGATTGGAAAGAAATTTCTTTTCCATCAATTCCATTCATTTTAAAATCGTAGAGACTCATTGCTTTATCATCATTATTAAGGTTAAGAAAAGTGATTAGGACTAAAGAGAAGAACCATTTCATATTATATGCTATCTGATACATTAATGCCAATGAACCCCATACTTACTTTGATTGTTTGAGCGGCTAATGCAGAAATTCTAAATAAAACATGTTGCCCTTATTTTCTACGAAAATAAAGTAAGGGCAACGTAAAGAGAAGAGTTTTTTAATAATGTTATGGAATCCAGAAGATAATAGCACCTAAAACGTCACCTTATCCATTAAATTCTCCACTCAATCATAAATACGATAAAGGCCAGGACACAAATCATTAGACACATTAAAATAACATTTATTTTAAAATTATCCATTCTTCCATTTTTATAAGCATTGAGAACACCTAATCCTCGTTTATAAAAAGAAAAGAAGAATAAGGGTGCTAATAATAGATAAAGCATAATCATTTCAATTAGGATAAATAAGCCTCACCAATACAGATTCCGAAGGAGACAACCGCAATACCAACACCTATTGGTCCAAGGAATCTTTTTGAAACAGTACCAAACGCTTTCCTCAAAGCCTTCTTACTCCAGCTAGAAACATTTGAAGTACCTAAAGCCCAAAGAACATCAGCTCCAATTCCAATCATAGCACATCTTGCGTAATCTTCCCACGTCACATCTCCAGCATAAGCTTGATTCACAAAGAACATACTACTCGGCTGCCAACTTAATGATTCCTGTTCGATTGTAACCAAAGACATAACAAAAGGAATTAAATCTAATTCTTGACCTCCATGCTCA
>JBLIES010000162.1:0-7969 GCA_047633135.1 Roseivirga sp. | reverse complement strand
TTTTTGGGCCAGTAGTTACAATAATGCCTTTTGATAGCGAAGAGGAGGTGCTTATGATGGCTAATAGCACGCAATATGGTTTGGCTGCCACAGTTTGGACTCAGAATTTAAAAACAGCTAATCGGGTTTCATCTCATTTGAAATCGGGTATCGTTTGGGTTAATTGTTGGCTACTTCGCGACCTAAGAACACCCTTTGGTGGGGTTAAGAATAGTGGCGTTGGGCGAGAAGGTGGATGGGATGCTTTGAATTTCTTTACAGAGAAGAAAAATGTATGCGTAAAACTTTAACATTAATCTAAAGGAGAAATCACTGTATTTGAACAGTAGTAGCACTATGTTGATAAGTTGTGCAAAGATTTTTGAAGACATGAGTATTTTTAGTTTTAATTAACCAAAAATACTTTTATCTTTATATTACGTATCAGCAATCAAATGCGTGAAGTAGTATTAGGAACCAATTATTTTTTCCCTGATTTCTTCATGAAATTAAGAGATCAACAAAAAGAGTATCTGCCATAGGCGGAATAAAGAGAAGTCTGGGTATAGGAACCGTGAGGTTCACTATGAGTAGTTAGTTACCCAGGTGTTTAGGTGAAAGGGAGTTGCTCCAACGGGGGCAACTCTTTTTTTTGTGCCTTACTTTAATTTTTGCCACAGTTCTACCGAATGAGCTAACATATCAACAATAATTATGGCCTCTATTATCTAGTATGCTTCTCAAAATTTGGCTCATACTTTCCGCTTTCCGTTTTCATCCATTTGTCCCAAAAAGTGAAGTATAGGCCGTAGTTAAATCGGTGTTGGGTATGGTGTAGACTATGATGTGTGGCGCCAATCATCCATTTTCCAAGCCAATGCTTATGGAATCCTTTAGGATAGATCTCAACATTAGAATGGTTGATCGCGCTGGTTAATGTCATGAAGGTAAGCAATGCCACGATTGTCCAATAATGCATAGGCAGAAAAAGAATGATCACTGGTATGACCAATGATTGCAAAATTCCTTCTCCAGGATGGAAAGAGAAACTAGTCCAAGGGGAGGTGATATGACTGTCGTGATGAACTTTATGGATTAAGCGATAGATCTTTGGATTGTGCATCCACCGGTGTAGCCAATAGTAATAAGTTTCATGTATCACCGCAGCAATTAAAAAGCTAATAGGCATCCACCACCAACCGTAGTCACTTATATTTTCGTAAATGGCTGTATGGCCATTTTGCCACATTAAAATCATTCCAGCCCCAGCCAAAGCAAAAAGTACCGAAGTAAACGTAGACCAAAAAATCTCTTTTCTGAATTGAGGACGATTCTTTTGAGCGGGAAAGATCTTTCTGGATCTAAATTCAACAGGGTCGATGATATAGAACACCAGATAGAAAATACCAGCAACCAAAGTGTATCTAAAAGCGACCATTAAAAACATCAGCCCAGTAATGGTTAGAAAATTAAAAGGTTCTGAAAAATCGTACTGATGCATGAACTGAAATAAATTGGAATTAAAGTTTGTAAAAATAAGGGAACAAAGCGAAACGCCCTATGGTTTAAAACTGGATCAATGTTGAACTCATGAAAGAAAAATTCGATACTTTAATTGCCAAAGAAACAGTAGTGCTTATTGATTTTTATGCAGATTGGTGTGGGCCATGCCAAGCGATGACACCTGTTTTAGAACAGGTGGCCGCAAAGTTTGAGGGTAAAGTGAAAATTATCAAAGTAGATATTGATAAAAATCAACCGCTAGCACAAAAATTTGGGATTAGGAGCATTCCAACAATGATGCTTTTTAAGGATGGTAAGGAACTTTGGAAAAAGGGTGGGATGATGACAAATGCCGAATTGACCAGGTTGTTAGAGCGATCATGCTGAACCTCCCCTCACTTTAAATCACTTTTAATAAATAGTCTTTGATCATTTGAAGCGTTTCTGTGGGTCTTTCGTACATACCCATGTGGGCAGTTTCTGGCAGAATGTAACCGTCTACTTTTTCTCTTGCTTCTATATGAATCTCGCTGATTTGAGCACTGATTCTGCTGTCATTCATGCCGCCAATGAACAAGCAATGCACGTTAATATTTTTCCAAACCTCGAAGCGATCTGAACGATTCTTCATGGCAAGGGTATAAGCTTTTACGGTTGCTGCTTTCGAACTAAGTCCTATTTCAATGGCTCTCTTGATTGCTTGCTGTAGTTCCTCTTTTCTTTTCTCATAAAATAGAGAAGGAATAAAAGGCTCAATGAACTTCTGAACAGGGTGTTTATTTAAGAAAATTAAAGCTTTGTCCCTTTTATTTCTTGCCTCTTTATCGTCTGCAAAAGCATTAGAATGAAAAAGACCTAGACCCTGAATCCTGGACGGGTACTTTTCTGCAATGGCCAAAGCAACATAACCACCCAGTGAATGACCGATGACAACGAATTTTTCAATACCTAAAATGTCTAGTTGATGAATGATTGCTTCTGCAGCGGATTCTATGGTAATAGCATCCAGTATTGGGGAGTCACCAAAACCTGGTAAATCAGTACTAATGATTTGATAATTTTCTAATAACGGTGCAACAAATGGCAACCACATTGCTGAGGTTTCACAAAAGCCATGAAGTAGTAAAATAGGGAAACCTTCGCCTTCTTGAATAATATTAATTGTGGACATGAGAAGCCATGACGGTTTTTACTCCCATCAGTGCTCTGACTGCATTGGCAATACCAGTTTCGTCAAAGTAACATTCTGCATGAAGCTGCTCTTGAGTGCCATGTTCAATGATGGCATCAGGGATTCCTAGACGTTTGATCTGGGCTTGATAGCCATTTTCAGACATAAACTCTAAAACAGCAGTTCCAAAACCACCAACGACACAACCATCTTCCACAGTAATCACTTTTTTGAAGTTTCTGAAAATGTCGTGCAAAAGCTCTTCATCCAAAGGCTTCACGAAGCGCATGTCGTAGTGAGCTGGGCTTAAACCTTCTTTCTTTAACTTTTTAGTCACATTTACTGCGTAATTTCCAATGTGGCCAATCGTAAGGATTGCTACATCTTTACCGTCAGAGATTTTTCTTCCAGTACCGATAGCGACTTTTTCCATTGTCGTTCTCCACTCAGGCATTACGCCTTCACCTCTAGGATAGCGAATGGTAAAAGCATTGCCTTCTCTTGGTAACTGTGATGTATACATCAAGTTTCTAAGTTCAGCTTCGTTCATAGGGGCAGCAATGATCATGTTTGGAATACAACGCATGTAAGCGAGATCATATGCGCCATGGTGTGTTGGCCCATCTGCTCCGGCAAATCCCGCGCGGTCTAAGCAGAAGTTCACTGGTAAATTCTGAATACAAACATCATGTATTACTTGATCATAAGCCCTTTGCATAAAAGTGCTGTAAATATTACAGAAAGGGATTAACCCTTGAGTCGCCATACCAGCTGAAAAAGTCACGGCATGTTGCTCGGCAATACCTACATCGAACGCCCTGTCTGGCATGGCCTTCATCATGATGTTCATAGATGAGCCAGAAGGCATGGCAGGGGTTACCCCCACAATCTTATCGTTCTTTTCTGCTAATTCGACCAAAGTATGTCCAAAAACATCTTGATATTTTGGAGGCTCAGGTTTATCAACTACTCTTTTAAATACCTCACCAGTGACTTTATCAAATTTACCGGGGGCGTGCCATTTCGTAGCATTTCCTTCTTCAGCAGGTTTATACCCTTTCCCTTTTACAGTAACACAGTGAAGTATTTTTGGGCCAGGAATATCTTTTAAATCATTGAGCACATGTGTTAAGTGATGAACGTCATGACCATCTACAGGCCCGAAATACCTCAGGTTAAGCGACTCAAAAAGATTGCTCTGTTTTAAAAGCATCGACTTCATTGAGTTCTCTACTTTGGAGATGACCTCTTGTGCACTCTTGCCAAACTTAGAAAATTTGCTGAGCATGTTCCACACTTCATCTTTCGCTCGATTGTAAGTATGAGATGTTGTTACATCAGTCAAATAATCTTTTAAAGCACCCACATTCGGGTCAATTGCCATACAATTATCATTCAGAATGATGAGGAGGTTACTGTTTGAAACACCTGCATGGTTCATTCCTTCAAATGCCATTCCAGCGGTCATTGCTCCATCACCAATTACTGCGATATGATGACGATCGTCTTTTTTGTACTTATTGGCAACAGCCATCCCTAAAGCTGCTGAGATAGACGTTGAAGAATGTCCAACTCCAAAAGCATCGTACTCGCTTTCTTTTCTTTTCGGAAAACCCGAAAGGCCATTATGAATTCTGTTAGAACTGAAATTATCCCTTCTACCCGTTAATATTTTATGGCCGTAAGCCTGGTGTCCCACATCCCAAACGAGCTGATCTGTGGGGGTGTCAAAGGCGTAGTGAAGTGCAACGGTGAGCTCTACAACGCCCAAAGACGCGCTAAAATGGCCTCCATAGACCGATACATTATCCACAATAAATTGGCGTAGTTCGTCACAGACTTGAACCAAACTTGCTTGATCTAATTTTTTAAGATCGTCTGGGGAATTAATTGCGCTAAGTAGAGGTCCTGGTTGTATCAACATCAAATAAATCTAAGTTACAGAAGAACTTGTAGGTTCAGAAATTGTTTGGGATAGT
Source organism: Roseivirga sp. (assembly GCA_047633135.1). Taxonomy (GTDB): domain Bacteria; phylum Bacteroidota; class Bacteroidia; order Cytophagales; family Cyclobacteriaceae; genus Roseivirga. Next base: position 3,337 of record JBLIES010000162.1, on the reverse strand, counting down.
CATTGAAAGTAACAAAACTAGAAATTATTTCTGGTTCATCGTCTTCCTTTCTTCATTCCTTATATATTTGATAGTCTAGAATCGTTAATAATTGAATTTCGAGATTAAACTACCACTTTTCGAAGGCCCCTTCGACCTCCTACTTTTTTTTATTCAGCGCGATGAGCTGGATATTTACGATATTCCTATTACTAAAATTACTAAGGATTTTTTGGAATACCTGCATCAATTAGAACAATTGAATGTCGAGGTGGCAAGTGAATTTATACTTGTAGCGGCAACTCTTATGCGTATCAAAGCAAAGATGCTCTTGCCCCGGCCAGTAATAGACGAAGATGGAAATGAATTAGACCCGAGAGATCAATTGGTCAAACATTTATTAGAGTACAAGAAATACAAGTCGGTAATTGGGCAGCTCAGCCAAATGGAAAGCGACCGCCTTCAGAAAGAATCGCGTGGTAATATTCTCAGGGAGTTAAAATCTCTAGCAGAAGGGGGGGATGTTGAATCTGAACTCCAGAACATAGACCTTTATAAATTACTTAAGGTTTATCAAAAAGTGATGAACAGGTATGATTTGATAAAAGAGAAACCCACTCATGAGGTGGTTCAATATCCTTACACAATTTCGGGACAAAGAGAATTTCTGTTGAACGAACTGATGAAAAATCCGCGATTATCTTTTATTGAGTTAATTGAAGTCGAACCTAATAAAATTGCCGTGATCTTCAATTTCCTTTCAATTCTCGATCTACTTCAGCTAGGTGAAATTACAATACATTTAGGGGATGGCTTTAATAATTTCTGGATAGAGAAAATTGAAGAATCCTTCGTAGATCAACAATAACAATGGATCAAGATAAAGCACTGAAAGCCCTAAGTCCTACACGTGTTTGGATCTCTGTTTTAATTGGGCTCAGTTTAGTGGTATTAGTCGCAGCCAGAGACAAAAACTTAACCCAGGAATCATTCTGGCTAATGGCTGAAATCTCCGTTCCAGCAATTCTTTTGGCCTTGGTGGTTTTGTTTGTGAAGGATGGTTTAAACACAGCAAGAATCAGGGTACTTAGCGAAAGATCCTTCTCCTGGAAGTCTGCGCTGTATATTATCTTGTTATGGGAATTTGCTACGGCTGTTACGCCTCCGTTATTTGGGCCAATGGCCTTGGTTATTTTTGTTCTTTTTAAAGAAGGAGTCAGTATAGGTAAGGCTTTCGCTTACGCCATGCTTTTGGCAATGCTCGATAATTTTTTCTTTCTCACGGCCATGCCATTAGCATGGCTTCTCAGCGATGGGAGAATTCTACCAGCAACAGAAACTGGTTTTAATGAATTAGGGAACAGCTTAGACTATCTTCTTTATTTAAGTTACGGTCTCGTGGCCTACTATATGGTTTCAATGGCCGCTGCTATTTTGTTTTTCCCTAAGCTCATTTATCGCTTATTAATATGGGTGTCCACTTTGAATTGGTTAAAGAAAGGAAGTAAAACTATTGTTACAAGAGCAAACGAACTCTTTGAGGCCTCTAAAGAATACAGAGATAAGGGAATGGTGTTTTGGCTGAAGTTAATCGCACTTACTTATTCCGTTTGGATCATGAAATACCTTGTGATAAACATGGTGGTTGCTGGTTTCGTAAGCCTAACGATCGATCAGCATCTACTTTTAGTGGGTCGGCATTTGGCCATGTGGCTAATTATGTTGGTTTCGCCCACCCCCGGTAGCGCGGGAACAGCGGAATTTATTTTCCCTGCCTTTTTCGGAGAATTCCTTGGTGATTACACTTTTGCTGCGGGCTTAATTTGGCGCTTGCTTAGTTTCTATCCCTATTTAATTATAGGAGCCTTAATTTTACCCAATTGGATCAAGAGAGTGGTAGCGAAAACAGCATAAAAGCAAGCGATTAAAAGTCGCTTGCTTAGTATTTCAATAAAACCCTTTTTTGTTATCGTTTTTCGGCTCTACATGGTGAAAGAAAATCGCACTTCCTTTTTTGGCTATAAACCAGTTCGACTCCTCATAAAGTTAAGAACGAAAGCTATTTACTCATCAACTTGAGTCTATAAAAGGGCATATTCGACTCATTCGGAGGTGTATTTATATTCCTTACTCAAACCTCATCAGCTGCGGCAAAAGAATAAATGAGTAGAAGTGTGTTTTTTGGTAACTCCTCATGGCCAAGCCGCTTTAGACTGTAGTCGTACATACTTATGCACCATGGAACCCACCATCTTCTATTCAAAAGCCACGCATCATCGAGTAATGGTTGCTTATGCTTTAAGAAACGATATAAAACCTTATTTGCTTCATCATTCAATAATATGGTGTATCCTAGCCGTTCAGTTGACCAATAACGTCCTTTTATGAAATCAAATGAACCAACTGGCTCTAGCGCTTTCCCCAGTGATTACAGTGTTCATTACTCGTATAAAGCAACTCGCCTGATAAATTATGGTGGACTGCCAAATATGCTGAAGCCCCAAACTGCACAAAAGAAAGGGTATTTACCACGGTCAATATTGGGTCTTTATCTAGACTAAAATTATCACCCTCTTGGTAATTGTTGGGGAAATCACGATAGATGGAAACGAAGCTTCGGTCTACTATCGAGTAGCTCGCAAAGGTCTCATGATTGATGTATTCATTTGGGTCATCGTACCACTTTAAGGTGTAAAATTGTAACGTCTTATTCGAGGATACAGAGTAGGGACTATTTTGTAAACCATCATTATTGGCCTAAATGCTATATTCCTGGAAACCATCGGGCAAGGACAAATTATCGAAATCGTAGCTGTCAATTTTCTGTCCTTGCTCACTCATCAAATAAATCTCATTGGCATCGCTTGACATCACGAAAACCGTATCTGGGTTATGGTAGAAAAACCCATCGGTAAGTATAAAACTGTAAGGTTTTATCTTCATTATTGTAATAAGGGCCATTCATCAACCCTTGATCGGGATATACATCGTAGTTAGAAAAGCCGTCAGGCAGAGCAAGCTGATTGAAATTAAATTCGTCTATTTTTTGCGCTCGATCATTCATTAAATGAATGCTATTTTCATCAATGCTAAGGATGAAAATCGTGTCTTTATTGTGGTAAAAGAAACCGTCAATTGCGCCTTCAATACCATCTGGCCCTTCTGATTGAAAGAAAATTTGGGTTTCTGATTGCTTTGTGGTCAGGTTGATCACATCCAGCGCATGATCTCGCGAGTTTATACCGACTAAAAAGTGAGTATCATTTTTTTCTATGGTTTGGTAATCGAGGTAATCACCAATAAAGGAATTATCTATTCTGATGGTGTCTGAAGAGTCAAAATGGAGAGTAAGACTATC
>JBLIES010000161.1:0-8142 GCA_047633135.1 Roseivirga sp. | reverse complement strand
TGGGCAGGCTCAAGCTGGTATTGGTACCGTTATATGGACGCCAAAAACGACACCGCTTTTGTAGACAAAGACACGCAAGAATATTGGGAGAATGTGGACTTGTACATTGGTGGTTCTGAACATGCGACAGGTCACTTGTTGTATTCTCGTTTCTGGAATAAAATCTTGTTTGATTTAGGCATTGTGAACCAACAAGAGCCTTTCAAGAAATTGATCAACCAAGGCATGATTCAGGGAAGATCGAATTTTGTTTATAGAGTCTTACCAGGTGGCGGGTTCAGCAAAATTAGATCCCTGTCCAAAGTCCCTACTTTGTTTATATCTAAAGGTATTGCTGATAAAATTGAAGCAGAAGATAAGGAAACAATAGAAATCGTTCTTGAACAGTTGAACCTCAACAAAAGAGAAAAAAATAGAATTACGGAGAGGAAAAAATCTCTTTTCGGAAGAAAAGACATAATAGTACAAGCGACCCACGTTGATGTCAATATTGTTCACAATGATGAATTAGACCGTGATGCTTTCCGCCAGTGGCGCCCTGACCTAGCCGATGCTGAATTTATCTTAGAAAACGGCAAGTACATCTGTGGTTGGGAAGTAGAGAAAATGTCGAAGTCGAAGTATAATGTGGTCAGCCCAGACGACATTATTGAGCGTTATGGAGCCGATACATTGCGTCTTTATGAAATGTTCCTTGGACCTTTGGAGCAGTTCAAACCATGGAATACCAATGGCATTGATGGGGTTTCTAAATTCCTGAAGAAGCTATGGAGATTGTACCATGACAAGGAAGGTAATTTCTCCGTAAACGATGCTAAGCCTAACAAAGCGGAGTTGAAAACCCTCCACAAAACCATTAAAAAAGCCGAAGAAGATGTAGATCGTTATTCGTTCAATACTTCGGTTAGTAATTTTATGATTTGCGTGAACGAATTGACGGCCATAAGCTGCAACAACCGCGCAATCCTTTCTGACTTAGCAGTAGTCATTTCGCCTTATGCACCGCATATCAGTGAAGAACTTTGGCAGCTTTTAGGCCATACCGAAAGCATCGCCACTGTGCCTTATCCGCAATGGAATGCTGAGTTCTTGAAAGAAGATGATTTCGAATATCCAGTAGCCTTTAATGGTAAAATGAGAGTGAAGCTGAGTTTCCCAGTGGGCACTCCAGTACCAGAAATTCAAGCCGCTGTACTGGCCGATAAAAGTGTCCAGAAGTGGTTGGAAGGCAAAGCGCCTAAAAAGGTGATCGTGGTGCCTAATAAGATTGTGAATATTGTGGTCTAAAAAGGGTATTGATAAGATAGTATGGAAAAAGAGCCTGATTCTCTCGAATAAGGCTCTTTTTTTTGATCATTAAACCCCTTCCGACTAAGGCCACCTCCCTCAAGGGAGGACAGCCGAAGAGTTAACCTAGCAACATCTGTCAGCCAATCTGCAGCCGTTATTCTCCTCCGCTGGCGGGGGTTAGGAGTAGAAGAAATACCTAATCCAACCTATTCTTTACAAATTCAATTTGAGTTTTGCCATGCGGCAGCGGTTTACCATCTTCCCCTAAGTTAACCATGATGATTTTGGCGATACTCAGAATATCTTCGCGAGTAAGTTTATTCCTGACCTCACACCGAAGGGTGATAGAACTATTACCAAAGGCCAACGCTTCAATTCCAATTTCAATAATATCACCTTGGACAGGCGCATTAATAAAGTTGATTTCCGAAATGAACTTAGTAACAATTCGCTTATTCTCTAATTGTACAATGGTATAAAGAGCTGCCTCTTCATCAATCCATTCCAGCAACCTGCCTCCAAACAGCGAACCGTTTGGATTGAGGTCTTCGGGTTTCACCCATTTTCTAGTGTGAAAATTCATACTAGTTTTTTAAGAATGATTTCAGCATCCAATTCTGTTTCTGCAAGAGTTGAATATAGCTTGTAAAAATATCTAAAGTTCCTTCGTCTTTTGCCGCTCCCGCTTTTAAAAGAAGTCGTTCCACATTAGCGATTAATATAGCATTGGCACTTACAATGGCTTCAACCATATTATTAGCCTCTAATAGCTCATCGGAGGATTCGATCTCTGCATTTTTCAAAATATTCTTTAGCGAACCCTTTGGCGTTCCTTCTAAAGCCAAAATACGTTCAGCAACCTCATCTATTCGCAATGCAGCTTCGAGATAAAGTTCTTCGAATTTGGCATGTAGAACGAAAAAGAAAGGTCCCTTTACGTTCCAATGAAATAAGCGAAGGTTTTGATAATGCACTTGATAGTTAATTAAGAGTTGATCCAATGAATCTAACACTTGTTCTCTTTGCTTTTCCATGATTTATTATTTGTCCTTTTAACAGCATGAAGCTACGCATAAGTCCATTAAAAAGATTAATACTTTCTATATTCGTATAGAAAATACCAATATATGACCCTCCAACAATTAGAGTATATAGTCGCATTAGACACACATCGCCATTTTGTTACGGCAGCCAATCATTGTTTTGTGACACAGCCAACGCTGACACTGCAAGTGCAGAAGCTGGAAGACGAAATGGGGACCTTGATTTTTGATCGATCGCGACATCCAATAGCCCCTACCCCTACTGGCGAAATGATTATAGCGAAGGCCAGGCAAATTTTACGAGCGTCTAAACAACTCAAAGAATTAGTCAATCTTGAAAAAGACACCATGTCAGGTAGTTTTAGATTAGCGGTAATTCCTACAATCGCACCTTACCTGATGCCTCTATTCTTAAAAGATTTTACCAACAAATTTCCTGACACTCATTTACAAATCAAAGAGATGGAGTCAGAAGAGATTATTCAAGCCTTGAAAAACGACTTTTTGGATATCGGCATTATGGCCACTCCATTAGAAGAAAGTACCTTGAGAGAAATTCCAATGTACAATGAGCCGTTTCTGATCTATAGTTCAGAAAATCATTCCCTCTACCAAAAAAGCCATTTAAAACCAGAGAATCTACCCATGCGTGGTCTATGGCTTTTAAACCAAGGCCATTGCTTTCGTAATCAAGTACTCAACATCTGTGAAGAGAAGAAGAATGAGACTTCCAGTTTTTCTTATGAAAGTGGCTCAATTGAAACTTTAAAAAACATGGTGCGCTCTAACATGGGCTATACTTTAGTACCAGAGCTTTCTGTGATTGATGAATTAAATAGTCCTAAAATCCAAAGATTCGAAAGCCCAGAGCCAGTGAGAGAGATTAGCCTTGTGGTGCATAACAGTTTCACCAAAGAAACTTTGATTGAAAAAATAAGAGAATCCATTCTGCCCAATATTCCTGCTAATTTCCAGAAAGGCAAACGGTTCAATAAGGTCAAATGGAGATAGATAATACTTCTATTGAATCCAAAAATTGATTTTCGCCCTAGTTGTCATTTCTAGTTCTTCTATTGTTTGCTTTCCAAAGGCTGAATACGATTTAAACCTAAAACTCTTTAATTCAACAACATGCCTCCCCCTGCTTAACGCTGAAACATCAATAACAGATAAGTAGCCTTTTTCTTTCAGAGGTTGATGACTCTGAAAAGCGTATTCTAAATCAGGCTTAAGTACACCATTGATGTACACCTCAAACATAGATGTTTGACAGTCAATTGAAGCTTGAAGTCTTTTATCGTATTCCTCGTTATTGGTCATGGCAGCAATCACTGAATCTGCTTTTATACCCGCCTGAAAGCCAATAAGCACACTAGGCTCATATTCCATTTCATAAGCCTCTGGACAAATCAATTTCAGAAGTTGATTATCCGAGGGCTTGTATCTGATAAACAACTCTAAAAATCCATTTTCAATGTATTTGGACGGCATACTTGCTGTTCTTATAAATACTTCCTCATTTCTCGAGTCATCGTAAAACACTTCAGCGATCATCAACTCAGACCTGTCCGTGTATTCAGGATAGAACTTATTGATATTGATATCACTCACCTCGAAAGAAAAATAGAATAGAACAAAGAAGCTAGACGCAATCGCCACAACATATTTCTTCTTAAAGTTGGTGATTAAATGGTAGTAGATAGATCTGTATAAAAACGAGAAAGAAAGAATAGAAAAGAAGCGGTAAAAGGGATAGTAGAGTATTGAAAACCACCTCGATTTTTTAAAGTAGCTAAAAGTCAAAGTGTCCAGAAAAAAGATAAGCGCCATGAAAAAGTAGAAGAGGGTCAAAGTCACTATTAAAAACCCTAAAATACTGATGGCCGTAATTGATTCTGCCGACATCATTTGCTCCACACCGATCCCTAATAAACTAAAGCCAATTGACAAAACGATGACTACAGAAATAATGGAAAAGACAAGTAGGAAGGTATAAGCGAAAACAACGCTTGAAACCTTGTCTACATAAAGGATCAACTCATCTAGTGACTTAACATTCGATGGAATGAATTTCCTAAACTTCCCTTTAAAATTTAAACTTTCGAAATCAATTTTACTAGACACCGAACTCAGCCCAACAATACCAATCCAAAAACCCCTCAGCAATAGGTGAATTAAGAGATTGACCAGAAAAAACCTTAATCCTAAGGGTATGGTATTTAGAATAAACCTGAAAGAACTATTGATCAACGGGTTAACACCATTAGCACCATTGATCAGCTTAGTTTCTTGAAAATTACTATTGAAACGATTGTACTCATCGATACCGCTGGCCAATAGAAAAATCGAAAAGCCCGTGATGAGTAATTCTAACTGCCAACTTTCTAATTGTAGATTGGAAACCCACCTTCTTAACTTACCTTCTTCCGAGTCTTTTGGATGCTCTGTACTAGACATAGTGTGTTCAAGTTGATGTCAAAAGTAAAAAAAATACTAATTATAAAAAGCCTTTATCAAATAACTGGGTTGAACAGCATGAAGAAAAAGACCATTTAATTAAGCCAGAGCGCACAAAAAAAAGGACCGTCAATGACGATCCTTTTATCTCTAATATTAATTGAGGTTAATTAACCTTCGCTTTCTTCTGTTTTCGGTGCCTCATCTTCGGCAGCCGTTTCAGTTATTTCTTTAGCTGCCTTAGCCTTCTTAGCTTTTGGCGCTTCTTCAGTATCTGCGTCCACTTTCTCAGCCTTTGGAGCTTCTTCAGTTTCCGCTTTTACCTTTTTTGCCTTAGGAGCCTCTTCCGTTTTCGCTTCAACTTGTTCGGCCTTTGGGGCTTCCTCAGTTTGAGCTACTGGAGCGAAAGATGCTTTCAATTCTTCCTTATCAACATTAACAAGCACCGGAGTTTGTGTTAATTGTTTGATTTTTAAAACTCTCCCGGCAGATCTCTGCTTATTTCTTCTTGCTTTTCTTTTTAATCTTGTTATTGCCATGACAGTACTGATTCGAAATGAGGTGCAAAGATAGGAGTTAGATTAGAATTTCTAAACTCTACTTTAAATAAAATTTCAATTAAGTTTAATCAAGCCATCAGATTCGGTCGGTCTTTATTAGTTTTGTCTAATTAAAAACAAAAAGAATGGCTCAAAAACCATCAGTTCCAAAAGGGGTTCGAGATTTCGGCCCAGCCCAAATGGCCCGTAGAAACTACTTATTAGACACCATAAAGGATGTTTTTAAGAAATATGGTTTTATGCCAATTGAAACTCCTGCAATGGAGAACCTCACAACCCTCACAGGAAAGTACGGAGATGAAGGAGACCAATTACTTTTTAAAATTTTAAATTCTGGCGACTTCCTTTCCAAAGCAGATTTGGCCGATTACCAATCGGGAGCCAAAGAACTGAGTAAAAAAATCACTGAAAAAGGGCTAAAGTACGACCTTACCGTCCCCTTTGCGCGCTATGTGGTAATGAATCAAAATGAAATTACCTTCCCTTTCAAGCGGTACCAGATACAACCTGTTTGGAGAGCTGATCGCCCTCAGAAAGGGCGATACCGAGAGTTTTACCAATGCGATGCAGATGTTGTGGGTACTGATTCCCTCGTATGCGAAGCGGAGTTGATGGCCATGGTTGGAGAGATATTCGGTAAATTGAAACTTACAGAGTATCGGATTTCAATCAGTAGCAGAAAAGTATTAGAAGGTTTTGCTGAAGTAGTGGGCTCAGCAGATAAATTCACCGCCTTCTGCATAATTTTAGATAAACTTGATAAAATAGGTTTAGAAAAAATGCTCACTGAAATGGCTTCCATAGGTCTTTCAACCCCTCAGCTAAATAAACTCACTTCAATGCTCAGCATTGAAGGGTCGAATGAATCGAAAATAAAAGCCTTAAAAGAGATTTTCAGTGAAAGCCCTGTTGGTTTACAAGGGTTAGAAGAGTTAGAGAACACCTTTAGCTATATGGCTAATCTTTGTGCACCTGATGACAAACTTTACTTCGACCTGACATTGGCCAGAGGGCTCTCCTATTACACTGGTATTATTTACGAAGTCAAACCTACTTCTGTACAAATGGGTACCATTAGCGCAGGAGGTCGGTACGATAACCTTACTGGTGTTTTCGGTTTACCAGGGGTTTCTGGCGTAGGCATCTCTTTTGGTATTGATAGAATTTACGAAGTAATCGATGAGCTCAACCTATTTCCCGAAAATCAATTAGCGGGTACAAAAGTGATGATTACTAATTTCGACAATGAATCCCTGAAACACGCTTTAGGCTTGGCCAGTCGACTCAGAAAAAAAGATATTAAATGCGAAGTATATCCTGAGGCGGCAAAAATGAAAAAACAACTCAACTATGCCGACAAAAAGAACATCGCCTTTGTAATTATGGTAGGTTCGGAAGAAATTGAGAGCGAAATCTACGGTATTAAGGAGATGAAGACAGGAGAACAGTCTAAGAAAACACTCCTTCAATTATTCGATTTCTTAGTTGATAAAGATTAGCAAGTTAAAGAAGATCGTTTTTTAAATAAGTTTAGCTCAAGTAGACCGTTATTAGCGAAGTATTAATAAGCCAATGTTTGAATTGAAATACCGACATAAGTATTTTCCAAAGACAAACCTGTCTAGATACTTCCTTGGCTTTTTTTGCTTTTTGCTCCTTTCAACTTTCGGCCAAACTAGTTTAGCGCAAACCCAAAGTACTCCTGTTGCTAATTTCGAGATGGATCAAGTAATTGGATGTGCACCATTTATTGTTACGCCTAACAATTTACTGGCTGGCAACCCCATTCTTTATTATTTTGAAAACACACTCAATCCAGAGGATTGTTCTGTGGATTATAGAGGCGGTAATGGCACATCGTGCTTTAATGGACGTCTAGAGCCATTAGAGAAGATTGAACCACTCACATCTCCAGGTGTTTACTATATAGGGCAGATCAATGGTAGCGCGGTTGATGGCAATAAAATTAGTTACATTAAAGTCACAGTAATAGAAGCTAAAGAACCCGATTTCGAAGTCTTCACCTGCGCAAACAACAGTGTCCATCTTGATTTAGATTTCAGTCAAAATGAATATGATAGTTACCAAATTAATTTTGGTGATGGGTCAGCTCCCTTTATTTATAATAAAGGCGATAATCCTGATGATCAAGTTGACTATACGTTCACGTCCATAGGAGACTTTGATATTAATGTGACGGGCAGAATAGGTGGACAAACTGTAAGCTGTGGAACAAAAACGACCAGGGTATCGAGCGAAATCAATGTTCAAAAGCCTGCTTTTACCAGCCTGACGATTCAAAACAATATTTTAAGAATTCAATACGAAAGAATCGAACCCATTTTTCTGTATGAACTAACGATTAAAGCACTAGACGGAAGCCAAACAGAAGTCATCCAGTTGAATCCTTCAGCATCTCCTGACCAAAGATTCTTTGATGACCCAGCTTTCGATTTTTCTAATAAAGTGTACTCGCTTTCAATGAAAGTCACCGACTTCTGCAACAACTTTGAAGACACCTCTGAACTAGTCTATACGGTTTCGGCAACTTGGCAAGCCGCCTATGTAGTTGACCAAATAGATTTGGACGTATCCTATTCAACAGGACCAGAAGGTCTTTCAGGAGTAGTCCTTCAAGAGAACAACAGCCCCCAAGAAAACTTTCCGACAGCAAACGGCACTGTACAACGTCTCCTGACCGATTGTACTCAAGCAGGAGAATACTCTTTCATTGCCACCTTTGGTTCAACAATTTCAAGTAGCATTGTGCTCCGCCCAGACTTCAATGGTAT
>JBLIES010000160.1:0-8163 GCA_047633135.1 Roseivirga sp. | reverse complement strand
GCTATATCTTCAACAACTTCTGAAGGGTCTAGTGGACTACCATTTACCTTGAAAGCAAAAACCCTCTTGCACTGCTGACGCTGCCTTTTAAGCATGTCACGGTCTTGTACTTCCATTGAGTTTAAGTCTGGCAAGAACGCCTCGTCTATTTGGCCCAAGCCAATATTATAATTGGCTTCTTTGCATTGACCATAAGCGAACAATGCCTGCATTGCTTTTACTCTTAATGAACGTCTATTGAGCATTTCAAAATTTTAAAGAACGTGTAAAATAAAAAGTACTAGGGAGTTTTACCAACTTCCTAGTCATATTTTAAAATGAAAGTTTAACTCTACCAACTTCTTCAATCCGCTTTTCGGCCAATAACATTGCAGCTTCTTGGGGTGTAATGTTATCAGTTTCGGCTTTGTTTAGAATACTGGTACAGGTATCATAAATTTTTTCTGTCCACAAATATGCTAAATCGCTGTTATAGCTCCCGCTCAATTCACCAGAAATATTAATAATCCCCCCTGCATTGACGACAAAGTCAGGTGCATAAACGATACCTCTGTCAATTAACATGTTGCCGTGGCGTACCTCTTCCTTCAATTGGTTGTTAGCACCGCCCACAATTACAGAGCACTTTAGTCTTTCAATTGTTGCATCATTGATAGTCGCTCCCATTGCACAAGGGGCATAAATATCGACATCCATGTCATAGATCTCATCCATACCCACAACAGTAGCGCCCGATTTATCTGCAACTCTTTTGAGTTTTTCTTGATTAAGATCGGTGATATACACCTTTGCACCTTCTTTTGTCAAATGGTCTACCAAGTGCATTCCCACATGGCCAACGCCTTGTACAGTCACTTTCTTCCCCTTAAGGGAGTCTGAGCCATACGCTTTGTTTGCTGCGGCCTTCATTCCCATGTAAACCCCATAAGCTGTCACTGGAGAAGGATCTCCACTGCCGCCCATTTCTAAAGGCAAGCCTGTGACATGCTTAGTTTCCATACTAATATGCGCCATGTCATTGGCTGTCATGTTCATATCTTCGGCTGTGATGTATTTACCACTAAGGCTATTTACAAATTTACCGAACCTGCGCAGGAACGCTTCATTTTTAAGTTTAGACGCATCACCAATAATCACCGCTTTACCCCCTCCAAGGTTTAGCCCTGATATTGCCGCTTTGTAAGTCATTCCGCGAGAAAGCCTTAAAACATCAATAGCCGCTTCTTCTTCTGAAGCATAACTCCACATGCGAGTTCCACCCAAAGCTGGGCCTAAAACGGTATTATGGATACCAATGATCGCTTTTAAGCCTGTTGGCTCATCGTGGCAAAACACCACTTGCTCGTGACCTAGCTTGGCAGCTTGCTCGAAAAGAGAGATACTTCCCACTTTTTCTTGTTCGTTTACCTCCACCATTGTTGTCAATTTGTAGTTTACTTTATATTTGCCTGTTCTGTTAAAGAATCAGCCATTTCTATTAGGTGGCAAAAGTAAGTGAAAAGTTGAATAATTCTAAAGAATAACTGACAACGGGCAACCTTATTGAAACCTGTGATGTTAAGCAAAACGTGAAAGAACTCCGCCACCTTAATAAATATCTTTATAAGTACAAGCATCTACTTATTCTTGGTATCGTCTACCTAGTCGCATCAAACTACTTCGCCATATGGCCTGCAAAAGTGGTTAGATATGCAATAGACTATGTAACCGAAAGCTTTGCGCTTTACAATACCTTTGAAGGTGGCAAACTAAGCACGACCCTCTTCGACAACCTTGAAATTGGAGTACTTATTTTAGGGGCTGCCATTATTGTAATGGCACTTTTAAGAGGTTTTTTTCTTTTCCTTGTAAGGCAAACGATCATTGTGATGTCGCGAAAAATTGAATATGATCTTAAGAATGAGATTTATGTTCAGTACCAAAACCTACCCTTGAGCTTTTACCGAAAAAACAACACAGGGGACTTAATGAACCGTATATCAGAAGATGTAAGTCGTGTTAGAATGTATTTAGGGCCAGGAATTATGTATGGCATTAACCTATTAGTTCTTTTTCCGATGGTAATTTATGAAATGCTAAAGGTAAATGCGGAGTTGACCTTTTATGCATTGCTGCCTTTGCCATTACTCTCTGTCAGTATCTATTTTGTAAATAATGTAATCAATAAACGATCTGAGGAAATCCAACAAAGTCTCTCCTCAATGTCAACTTTTTTGCAGGAGGCGTTTTCTGGAATTAGAGTGATCAAGGCTTTTGTGAGAGAAAAAGACTCATTGAATAATTTCAATAAAGAAAGTGAAAACTATAAATTCAAATCACTTCAACTGGTCTTTGTTAATGCACTTTTCTTCCCTCTGATTATGGGACTTATCGGGCTAAGCGTAATTCTAACAATTTATATTGGTGGTAATAAGGTCATCAACGGTCAAATCACATACGGCAATATTGCTGAGTTTGTGATCTATGTGAACATGCTGACATGGCCTGTTACAGCTTTAGGTTGGATCACGAGTATCATTCAAATGGCAGCCGCATCTCAGAAAAGGATTAACGAATTTTTAAAAGAGAAAAACAACATCGTTTCTGAAGAAAACTTAGCGTTAGAGTTGAAAGGAGATATTCACTTTAAGAATGTCAGCTTTACTTACGCAGATTCAGGCATCAAAGCACTTAAGAATGTGAGCTTTGAAGTAAAAGCAGGCGAAACTATCGCGATTATTGGTACTACGGGGTCTGGGAAGACCACGATTGCCAATCTTATAGGAAGAATGTTTGATGCAACGAGTGGCGAAATTGAGATTGATGCTAGAAGTATAAAAACCTATAACCTTGCTAAGCTAAGGTCACAAACTGGCTTTGTGCCTCAAGACGTATTTCTTTTTAGTGATTCCATCGCGAGCAACATTGCCTTTGGTGCTGATGATATTTCGAAAGAGGACATAATTCAAGCGGCCAAGGATGCTGATTTGTATGACAATATTCTTGAATTCCCGAAGGGCTTTGAAACCATGTTGGGTGAACGAGGCATCACTCTTTCTGGGGGGCAAAAGCAAAGAGCATCAATTGCACGCGCCATTGTTAGAAATCCAAAAATCTTGATTTTGGATGATTCGCTTTCCGCAGTAGATACAAAAACTGAAAACACCATTTTAAATAGCCTTGCTAAAATCATGGAAGGTAGAACTTCTGTAATTATATCGCATAGAGTTTCCTCTGCTAAATTAGCAGACAAGATTATTGTTTTAGACGATGGGGAGATAATAGAGCAAGGTACCAACGAAAGCCTGATGGCTAAAAAGGGAGTTTATGCAGCGCTTTACGACAAGCAGTTACAACAAGAGGATAGTTTAGACTAACCGCTCTCTAATTTTTATTAACTAAAGGATAATCAATTTCCAGTATAGTCGTGGAGACATATTTCTCTATGGTGAAACCTTGGGTTTTCAACCCCTCTTTCCTGGCTAGTTCAGCCATTCGCTTCTCAATAGTACTGGCCGTGGGAACCACAACGTTATGTGCTTCAACCCTTGCTCTTACAGATTTAGTTGCAGCAATGGTGAGTAACTGATAATCGTCTGGCAGCGTAAAGTCCTCGCTACTGAAAGTGACACCGATAAAAAGTTTCGTTTCACCTTTCGCTAAGGTTGTATCATTGTAATGCACAATGGTTAAAATACCATCGAGTGTTTTCGATTGGGTTAACTCCTTGGCTTCAAAAAAATAATCTTCAATGACCTTTGATTTAGATTTACCTTGGTATAGTCTACCTCCAATGGTATAGCCCTCCACGTTGGCCACACTGATATCTACAGAGTTGAGTCCACCGAAGTAGATGTAGGAGGCTGCACCACCGATCAACAAAACGCCCAAGGCAATGATTACAAACTTTTTCATAATTAAACTGATACTATTTCTTTGTACTGCATTTTATAGAGGTTGGCATAAAAGCCGTTTTTATCTAAAAGCTCTTGATGACTCCCAATTTCCTTGATTTCTCCTTTATCTAAAACAATAATCCTATCGGCATTCTGAATGGTAGAAAGTCGGTGGGCGATGACAATCGAAGTTCGGCCTTTCATCAATTTTTCAATGGCGTTTTGAATCATTTCTTCAGTCTCTGTATCAACAGAAGAAGTAGCCTCGTCTAGCACAATAATTTGGGGGTCGTAGACCATGGCGCGAACAAACGAGAGGAGTTGGCGCTGACCCACCGACAAAGTTGATCCTCGCTCCATTACGTTGTATTCATAAGCACCGGGTAATCTTTCAATAAACTTTTCAGCGCCAACAAGCTTGGCTGCCTCTCTGATTTTCTGATCAGAAATATTAGGATTCCCTAAGGTGATATTATTCCTAATGGTGTCTGAAAAAAGAAAAACATCTTGAAGTACTACGCCAATTTTTTCTCGGAGCGCAGACAAATCGTACTCCTTTAAATCATGGCCATCAATCTCAATATTCCCTTTATTGATCTCATAAAAACGGCTCAAAAGATTGATTACTGATGATTTACCAGCACCTGTAGCCCCTACTAAAGCAATGGTTTCCCCTTCAAGCGCTTGGAAGGAAATATTTTTCAATACATACTCTTCTTCATTGTAAGCAAACCACACCTTCTTGAACTTCACCTCGCCTCGGAAATTTTCTGGCATGTATGTTCCTTCATCTACAATATGCTCATCGCTATCTAGCAAATCAAAAATTCGATTCGAACTTACAATTCCCATTTGCAGTGTATTAAAGCGGTCGGCAATCATTCTAATCGGCCTAAAAAACATTTGCAGATACATAATGAAAGAAATGATAACGCCTGGCGCTGTACCACTGTCGCTCAGAATCCCTCTCGCCCCATACCAAACGAGCATACCTATGGCAATGGCTTGAATAATTTCTGCCACAGGGAAATAAATAGCGTAGTAAAGAACTGACTTGATATGTGCCTTTTCATGCTCTTTATTAATTTCTTTGAACCTGCCGAATTCCCTTTCCTCAGCATTAAAAATCTGAACGATACTCATCCCTGTAACATGTTCTTGAACAAAAGAATTAAGGTTTGAAACCGCGTTACGGACGTCATTAAATGTAACCTTGATCTTCTCCTTAAAAATGTAGGTACTGAAGATCAATAAGGGTAATGTAGATAAGCTGACCAGGGTGAGTTTCCAATCAAGATAAAACATGAAACCCATGATGAAAACCAATTGCAGCATATCACCAATCAGTGCCGCTACACCTTCGCTAAAGACGTTAGAAAGTGTTTCAATGTCCGAAACATTCCTTGTCACTAATCTACCAATTGGGGTTTTATCGAAAAATTTGAGTTTTAGTCTTAAAATATGATCGTAAAGCTTAACGCGAATGTCTTTTATTATTGTTTGTCCAAACCATCCTGAAAGATAGGTATGAGCATATTGCACCACAGCGGAGAGAATCAAATGAAGCACTAATATAATCAGCATGGTTACCAAGCCTGAATAGTCTCCCTTAGGTACATAAACATCAATGGCTCGTTCCACCAACACTGGGCGAATCGGCACCAGAACCGCCAAGAAGAAAGTCAGAAATACCAAAAGGTAAAACTGTTTCATATAAGGCTTAGCAAACTGAAAAAGCCTCTTTAGCACCCTAAAGTCAACTACACTACCAGTTTTTACTTTTTCTTTTTCCAAAAGGATTATTTTAAATATACTGAGTCGGGGTATGCTACTTTCGAAAGGTATAGCCCCATGGCGGGCACAGACATTGCTGCTGCTTTTCTATCTCTTTTTTCAATCACCTTAACAAAATCTTCAACACTAAGTTTACCCAACCCTACTTCTAATAAAGTACCGACTAAAGCTCGAATCATTCCCCTTAGAAACCTGTTGGCTGTAACACTAAACATAATTGAATCGTTCTGAATCTGCCATTCGGCTTGCTTTATAGCACAAATAAAATTATTTACTTCCGTTTTCACCCTACTAAAGCTCTCAAAATCATGTGTTCCCATTAAAAAAGCAGCCGCTTTGTTCATTTCCTCCAAATTTAAAACTTTAGGAAAGTAATAACTCGCATGTTGCTTAAAAGGATCTTTATGTTGATGAATGAAATATTGGTAGGCCCTTTCATTGGCATTGAATCGTGCGTGCGCCTCAGGCTGAACTTCTACAATACTGTTCACTGCGATGTCCGGTGAAAGAAACCTATTGAGCCTAAATATCAATAATTCGGTATCAAAAGATACTGTCGTATCGAAATGGGCGATTTGTTGTTTCGCGTGAACGCCAGCATCTGTTCTTCCGCTTCCCATTATCGCAATAGTGGCCCCTAATCGTTTCGAAAGGGCGTTCTCTATCTCCGCCTGCAGCGTGTGTGCATTCTTCTGGAATTGCCAACCGTGGTAGTTGGTTCCTTTGTAGCTGATGTCGAGGAAGTATCTCATTTTTTCAGAGGTTAGGAATTAGGAGTGAGTAGAAGTATTCAGTTTTGAAATATAGGTGTTGAGCATTTTACCTCCTTCATCTATTATATCATTAAACAAGTCCTTCTGATTATGATAATCAAGGTTAGAGGAAAGTAAAACAAAACACTTCAGCTTCTGAAGAAATCCATGTGCGATAGTATAAAATCTAGCTTTGCCTCTTACCCCCTTCTTTGCCAACCCTTCTGCAATATTAGAGCGGCTTGAATAGGCAGCACGTCTCATTTGGGAAGTCATTGCGTACAATTCAGGTTTTAGAAAAGAATGTGTAAGCCTGTAAATACTCAATGTCAAACCATGAGGTCTCTGCCAAACTATGAGTCCCACAAATGAATTTGATCTTTCCATCATTCTAACTTCTACCTACTACTTTTTATTTTCTTAAAGCTTTTCGAAAATAATAGCTGCGCCCTGCCCTACTCCTACGCACATTGTGGCTAAGCCAAATTTAACGTTCGTTTGTTTTTGCATTTCATGTATCAACGTGGCCGAAATTCTTGTTCCACTTCCACCAAGTGGATGACCGATAGCAATTGAGCCTCCATTTACATTCACTATGGAAGGGTCTAAACCTAATTCTTGCATACAAGGAATTGCCTGAGCGGCAAAAGCTTCATTCACTTCGGCTAAACCAATATCATTAATCGTTAGCCCTGCTCTTTTTAAAGCTTTCCGCGTTGCGGGAATCGGTCCAACCCCCATGCAATCTGGACTTACACCCGCCACCGCCATAGCGACTACCCTTGCAATAGGCGTTAGATTGAAAGCCTTTAAAGTCGCTTCGTTTACAATTAAAGAAGCGGCAGCACCATCATTAATACCTGAAGAATTCCCTGCGGTTACTGATCCCCCTTTTTTGAAAGCAGGGTTTAAACCAGCCAATTTATCAACGGATGAAAGTCGAGGGTGTTCATCTGAATCAAAGAGGATTGGGTCACCTTTCCTCTGAGGAATCTCCACTGCTGTGATTTCATTCTTAAACTTCCCAGCCCTGTGCGCTGCATCATATTTCAATTGGGAATTATGAGCAAATTCATCTTGGGCTTCTCTTGTCACTTTCCATTGTTCAGCCACATTTTCGGCTGTTTCGCCCATACCAAATGGATAGTGTAGTTCAGAAAGCTTAGGATTGATGAACCTCCACCCGATGGTGGTATCATACATTTCAGTCGCTCTACCAAAAGCAGTTTCAGACTTACCCTGTACGAAAGGCGCACGCGTCATACTTTCGACTCCTCCAGCAATATAAGCACCTGCTTCGCCAAGCATTAAAGCCCTTGAAGCATCCATAATGGATTGCAACCCTGAAGCGCAAAGTCTGTTGACAGTTACTCCACCCGTCTCTATTGGTAAACCAGCCAAAAGCAAAGCCATTCTTGCCACGTTACGATTGTCTTCACCGGCTTGATTGGCGGCTCCAAAGATTACATCTTCAACCAATTGAGGGTCGAAAGAAGGATTTCTTTCCATTAAAGCTTTGATGACATGGGCAGCAAGATCATCGGGGCGAACGGAGGCCAAGGCACCCCCAAATTTCCCGACTGGGGTTCTTACAATATCAACGATATAGGCAGTTTCCATATTTTATTAATTCTGAGGTAAGCGTTTCGTGGTACGAAGTAACTGAATTTCGATAAGGAGGTAAAACCGTTTCTACTAAATCGTTTTCTTTTACCCTGAACCTGATTTCAAAACTGGTGCTT
>JBLIES010000159.1:0-8238 GCA_047633135.1 Roseivirga sp. | reverse complement strand
TCTTCTTTGCCACCACCCAATAAGCCAGCGGTACAAAGAAAAGTGCGGTGAATGTACCGATGGTCAACCCACCAATCACAGTAAATACCAATGGGCGCTGTAAATCTGCGCCAATCCCACTCGAAAAGATTACAGGCAATAATGCCAGTATTGTGGTAATGGAAGTCATGAGGATTGGCTTCAAACGAATTTCACCTGTTTTGGAAATCGCAAACGCTAGTATTTGGCGTTGGGTCTTTGGAATCTCATCGCTGAGTGTTTCATTCTTTTTGGAATGCTGTTCTCTTAAGCGATTGATGGTGTCGATTTTGAGTATGGCATCGTTCACCATAATCCCCAACATCACAATAATTCCGATGGCCGACATTACATTGAGCGATCCGCCTGTGGCCATTAGCACTAGCAAGGCACCCGATACGCCCAGCGGTAGTGTGAGGATCACAATGAGTGGTTGCACTAACGACTCGAACTGAGCAGCTAAAATAAAATAGAGCAATAGTATAGAGATTACTAAGATGAAAATCAACTGGCTTAAGTTTTCTCTTCCTTCAAAGTAATTGCCGTCAAAGTCTATAGTAAGCCCATATTGGGCTGCTTTTGCAGGAAGTTCATTGGTTAATTTCTCAATTGTGCTTTCATCTAAAGCTTCCCATTCTATGCTTTGGTAAATACCAGTACGGTCAGCAGTAACCGCTTTGGTGTCTTTTGAAAATTGAAATTTAACGAAAGTAGACAATGGATATTCCTGATTTCTTCTTCCAATCACTGTCATGCCCTGCAACTTCGTTCTAAAATCGTCATCGCCTCTTTGAACTCTGATGGGGGTTACTTCCCCAAATCTGCGGATTTCTGTCACTAAATAACCATCAAGTGCATTGGATAGCGCAGTTTTGAGCGTGTTTTCTGAAATACCGTAGAAGGATAATGCTTGGTTATCGATGATGGCTTCGATAGATTCGCCAAACTGGAATCCACTGCCCACTCTAGACGGTTGATTCGTGATCTGATCTATCTCAGATTGAAGACTCGCCAGTATTTCCTCATTAATGCGTTCGCCACCAGCTAATTTTTTCCATTTCGCGATAAAGAACTTTTGGTTAGAATTGAAAATCTGATCAAAGGCATTTGGGGCATCTTCGATTTGAAAAGAGGCATTCTGATATTTTTTTTCTAAATAAATGCTGATTTCATTTTCTAAGCTAACCTTCCCTTGATCGCTTTCAGCACTAAAATAAATTTCAGCACTTTCGATGGAGTTATTCCGCTCGGACAATAAAAATTGCTTAAGCCCAATGTCTGATTCGCTTAGCGCATTTGAGTTCAGATCTTCTAAAAGTTGACCAATCCGCTTTTTATTCTCCAAAGCATCAAGCGGCTCGTTCCATTGAATAGTGACTAAGCTCTCAGTTTTTTCGATTTTCGGTAAACCCTGCTTTTCAGCATTCATTACTAAAATATAGGCGAGAGGAATGAGCAATGTTAATAGTGTAAGACTTAGGGTTCTGAATTTCCATACCACTTTGAAAGTAGCTTTATAGAGCTTTAAAATCCCTCTGAATAAGCGACTGTCCTCTTTGATTGGCTTTTTTAAATTCTCGAAGAATTTGCGATACAAAAGAGGCAATAGGATAAAAGACACCATGAGTGAGGTGCCTAAAATAATAGCAACCGATAGCGCCTGATCATAGAAAAGAGCACCAGAAAGGCCATTTAAAAAAACCAAAGGAACAAACACAGCCAAGGTAGTCAGCACCGAGCTTATCAACGGTGTCATTACTTCGTTTACCCCTTCAACACAGGCGTCAACAATGGTCAATCCGTCTTTCCTTTTGCGGGTAATGTTATCGATTACGATAATGGAGTTATCAATAAGCATCCCTAAACCAAGTGCCAGCCCACTTAACGAGATGATATTTATCGAAAGGCCAAAGGTAAAGAAGAATAAAAAGCTAATGAGTAATGAAATCGGTAATGTAATGCCCATCATAATTGGCATCCGCACATTGCCCATAAAAAGGAAGAGTACAGCAAAGGCAAAAATGCCACCGTAAATAAGGCTTGTTTTGAGGTTGTTTATTCCTGCGTTGAGCAAAAGCGATTGGTCTTGGGTGAGCTCAAAATCAGTTTGCGGATAGTCAATTTTAAAGTTCTCAACTGCCTCGTAGACCAGGGGAGTGAGCTCAGTCATTTTTGCGTTGGCTTGTTTGTGAACAGTTACCACCAAGGCCTCATTTTTATTGCTCAGGTGAAAGCCCAATCTTTTTTCTGGAGCGTAATTGATGTCGGCAATTTCTTTGAGGCTAATTACATCGCCCTCTGCATTTAAAATAGGTAGTTTTTCAATCTCTTCTAGATTGTCTAAGCGATTGGCCATGCGCACGAAATAGCGGTATTGACCATCCTTGATCGACAGTTGCTGCAATTCTTGATTCGCCCCTTGTAAGACAGAAGCAATCTGCTGTTCAGAAATCCGGAAAGCCTTGAGCTTATCTAAATCTGGATTGATGCTAATAAAATTGCCTTGTTGCCCATTAATGTCAACAATAGAAACACCTGTAATCTGCTCGATTCTCTTTTTCAAAACCCTTTCTACCAATTCCGAAACCTCAATGTAATCGGTGCCTTCTTTGGGGATCACCTGAATTCTAATGATTGGAATATCAGAAGTATTAATTCTTACCACCTGTGGGCGGTCCATATCGCGAGGAAGTGTTTCTTGAAGGCGATCTATTTTTTCATTGATTTCTATATATGCCAAGTCCATACGGGTGCCAAACTCAAATTGAAGTTTGACTAAGCCAGTTTCGCTATTCGCGATACTTTCTACAGATTTTAGACTATTTAGCGCATTGAGTTCGTTTCTGATCGGTCGTAAAATGCTGTTTTCTAT
The DNA here is from genome assembly GCA_047633135.1 of Roseivirga sp. GTDB lineage: Bacteria > Bacteroidota > Bacteroidia > Cytophagales > Cyclobacteriaceae > Roseivirga. The sequence continues at coordinate 5,348 of JBLIES010000159.1, read as the reverse complement.
AATCGAAGGTGGATTATTAGGGTAACTGACCTTCACAATGATTGAGGGGACTTCAATATTAGGTAAAAGCGAAACGGGAAGTTCTCTGAGGGCCAGAAAACTGAAAAATAGGATACCTAAAAAACTAAGGAATACGGCTACCGGCCTGTTGATTAAGAATTTGACCATTGCCTTTATTGATTTGAATTCGAGAGGCCTTCTTCAGCAATACTGACACCGGCATCGTGTGCCAATTGAATATTATTGGTCAGGATTACTTTGTCTCCATTTGCGATTCCTTCTAAAACCTCAACATCTACTCCGTTGTCTAAACCGATTTTCACATATTTCCATTTGGCCAATCCACCCTCAAAGGTGAACATGACTTCCTTGCCACTTTTGATTACTAAAGCCTCGCGTGGTACAATAATGTTGCTGGTTTGAGGCACCCTTATCACCGCGGTGGCATTCATGCCAGGAAGCAGGCCTTCAGTATCTTTAATCTTAAGTTTGACTTCAATCATTCCATTTTCATCAACCCTTGGGTTGATTTCCATCACATTGGCAGTAAACGACTTATCTCTGCGCGAAAGCGGAAAAATATCGGCCAATAGACCTGAATTTAAGAAACTGTAATCTGTTTCAAGTACTTTGGCGGTAAGGGTAAGGTTGTTGGGGTCGTAAATGGAGCAGAGAGTATTGCCTGCCGAAACCAAACTACCCTGTTTGAATTCAAGGTCTACAATAATGCCATCGGTAGGGGCCTTAATGATAGTATTCTCAAGATTGATTTCTGCTTCGCGAAGATTAATGCGGGCATCTTTGAGCCCAGAGTTCAATTCGAAAGTATTGATTACATCTTTACTGATATCCGTGCCTCGAGATATGGAGTCACTCCGATAACTTAAGTGGGCTTTCTCATAGGCCACTTGTGCTTTTTCTAGCGCAAATTTTTCGTTTCTATTTTCTAACAGACCGATGACTTGACCTTTTTTGACTTTTTGCCCATTGCGAATACTGAGTTTCTGCAAATAGCCACTGCTTTCAAAGTTAATCTTAAGCTCATAAATGGACTCAATTGTACCAGTAGCATTGATAAGGAATTCGAATGGACGATATTCAGCATTACCAATTTCTACTTCAGTAGGTTTTACCTGTTTGCGAAGTGTCTCTAAATCAGGCTCTTCAACTACAGTTTTTTGCTGTTTACAACCTAAACTCAAAAATATGAGCAGTACGAAAGAAAAATATATTTTCATAATGTTCCAAATTAGTGCTAAATCAGGAATGTTAAAACATTTAAGGTATTATTTTAGGGCTTTTATTAATCATGTCATTGAAACTGAATATGTATTTTTACTTCGATAATCTTTTTTTATGAAGCGACCTTTTCGTGTAGTAATTGTATTTGTGGTGTTGGCGATGGTTGGTATTGCCTTAATTCCTAAGCTGAATGTGAATTTTACTCCACGCTATACCAAGCCAGCGATCACGATTACCTATAGTTTGCCAAAATCATCGCCCGATATTGTTGAGCGCTTGGCGACTTCGCCATTAGAAAATGCGATGTCCCAAATTGAGGGAGTGAATAAATCTTATAGCATTTCGCAGTACGACCGTGGAAGAATAGAGCTGTCTTTTGATAAAGGCGAAGACATGGAGTTTAGAAAGTTCGAAGTCAATTCATTGATCAGAAATATTTATAAAAAGCTGCCCGAAACAATGTCTTACCCTAGAGTAGAACAACGCGGGGGAGATACTCAAAACAAAGCTGAATCTCCTGTTTTACTCTACTCCATTAACGGGCCTTACGCCTCTTATAAAATTAAAAAGGATGTGGAAGAGTACATTCAAAAGCCACTTTCGGGCCTTAAGGCCATAAAGAAGATTGAAATTTATGGAGCAGTCGACCTTCAGATCACGGTTAACTTTGACCAGCAAATGCTATTGCGCTACGGGTTGAATAAAGGAGATATATCTAGTGCACTAAGCCTTTTTCAAGACATTAACTACCCAGGCTTAATTGAAACGCCTGCAGGCCAACAATACTATTTCAAAACTTCTTCCGAATTAGATAACCTTCAAGAGTTAGAGGCTGCTGTAATCGGAAATGTGGCGGGGAAAGATATTTTCTTAAAGGATGTAGCCAATGTAATTATAGAGGAACAAGAGCCCACCAACTACCAAAGGATCAACGGTCGTAATTCTATTAACCTTAATATTTATGCCCGAGAGGGGGTGAATAAAATAGTAATGGCGCAAGAAGTTCAAGATGAGATTGAAGCCTTGCAGGCCAACTTACCAAGTGATTTAGATATTTTTTTAGAAAGAGACGATACGGAGTTTCTAAATAAAGAAATGACCAAGGTGTACAGAAGAACAGGGCTTTCGGTTTTGATTTTGATGGTCTTTATTTTCATGATCAATAGAAGAGTGAAGTACCTGATTACCCTATTTCTTGGCATTGCCATCAACCTGTGCATTACGGCTATTATTATTTATGCCTTTGACGTTGAATTGCATATTTTCTCTATTGCGGGGCTTACCATTTCCTTCGGGTTGATTGTAGACAATGCCATTGTGATGCTCGATCACATGTACCGCAAAAGGAACAGGAATATTTTTGTAGCGCTTTTAGCTGCTTCGCTCACAACGATTATGGCGCTTTTAATGGTGCTGCTTTTACCGGAAGATGATAGAAGAGATTTGACGGATTTCTCAATTGTAGTAGCAATCAATTTAGCGGTATCGTTGGTGATCGCCTTATTTTTTACGCCTGCCTTATATCAATTGCTCTTCAAAGAACAGCTTCAAAGAGTTCAACTTTTATCCATTAGTCAGTTAAGAAGAAAAGTGAAATGGTTCAGAGGCTACGGTACTGTGATTGGATTTTTTGTCCGTTATAGAAAGGCATTTATAGTATTGGTCATCTTGGGTTTTGGATTGCCCACTTTCAAAATGCCAGTGCAATGGGAAGGGCAAGATTGGTACAATAATTCCATCGGCAGCGATACCTATCAAGACGAAATTAGGCCAATCACAGACAAGGTTTTTGGTGGCGCGTTGCGAAAATTCATGACCGAGGTTTACGAAGGTTATTCCTATCGACAAGCCGAACAAACGAGGCTAACTGTTCAAGCGACTCTTCCTTTGGGCACCACTTTGGAGGATGCCAATTATGTAATTTCTAAAGTGGAGGAATTTTTAGAAGGCGTAAAGGGAGTTGATAAGTTTATTACCTCTGTAAACAATCGCACCGGTAGAGTAGAAATCACCTTCGAGCCAGCGTATGAGTATTCTGCACTGCCATATCAATTAAAAGGAAGGCTACAAGCAAGGTCTGTTGATTTGACTGGAGTGCAATGGTCAGTTTACGGAGTAGGGAGAGGCTTTAGTGTTGGTGGCGAGCGCAACGAAACCCCCAGTTTCAAAATCAGAATGCGTGGTTATAATTACGATGAACTCGATAGACAGTCTGAAGTGATGGCCGAGAAGCTTTTAGATCACCCGAGAATTCAAGAGGTGAAAACCAACGAACAAATTGGCTATGGTAGTAGTAAAAGCAGCGAGTATGTAATGGATTTTGACGTGGATCGATTGGCAAGGGCAGGAGTGAGCAGGGGGCAAATAGTGAGTGTCATTTCGGATTATGCGCTTCCGAGCGGAGCTTCAGCTTTGGCTAATTTAAATGAGGAGCGAATGCCGATTTTTTTGAAATCGAATAATGCCAAGGCTTTTTCGAAATACAATTTGATGCAAGAAGCACTGCCCATTGATACCAGTCGGCTTTTGCGAGTAAGCGACTATGCCAATCTGAGCTTTGAACAAACGGCAAATGAAATCCATAAAGAAGATCGGCAATACCTGCGAATCGTAGCTTTTGATTATTTAGGTTCTCCAAAATTCGGTGCTCAATACCGCGATAAGGTAATGGAGGATATGAAAGTAACATTGCCAGTTGGCTACCAAATTGATGTACAAGACAACTACTTTCGATTTGGTAAGGAAAAGCAGAAATATGGCCTGTTAGGCTATTTGATTTTGGGTATCTTTTTTATCTGTGCCATACTTTTCGAAAGCCTAAGACAACCGTTTTACATCATTATTACTATCCCGATTTCGTTTATTGGTCTGTTTTTGATCTTTTCGGTATTCGATTTTTCCTTTGACCAAGGAGGATATGCGGCTTTTGTAATGTTGGGAGGGCTTGTTGTCAATGCTGCAATTTTCATCGTCAACGACCTAAATAACACAAGTTTAAAGCAGTACAATAGAGCGGTCTTGCGTGCTGTTTTAGGCAAAGCCATGCCAATTTTGTTGACGATACTTTCTACCTGTTTTGGCTTGATTCCTTTTTTAATGGAAGGCGAAAATGAAGTGTTTTGGTTCGCCTTGGCTATTGGCACGATTGGGGGCCTTGTCTTTTCAATGGTGGCAGTGTTCGTCTGCCTCCCCGTATTTCTATCTAGAAAAGTTCAATCAATTAAGGCTTGATTTATCGTTATTGGATTATCTTTGCCATCAGAATAGGGGTTTATGACTGAAACTATTGTTCTATATTTTGTCGTTCAGTGTTATTAAGAATTTTGATTAAAATGAAAATTAAAAATAAGGTAAGTCTTCTTTTCGTAGTGTTATTTGTGACGTGTCTTTTCGTGCAATCCTGTTCAAAAGATGATACAGCCCCGTTTAACCCTGCACTCCAGTTAGAAATAGACATTCGGCTGATAGACGAATATGTGGCCTCCAATAGTCTCAATGTAGAGATTGAGCCTAATTCAAATGTCAGGTACTTTATTGAGGAAGAGGGTAATGGTAGAAAACCTGGGTTGGGAGATACAGTTTACGTTAATTATGAACTTTCACTTTTGGATGGAACTTTCATAGACACAAGCTTAGAGCAGTCTGCTCGGGACAATGGTATCTTTTCAGAGTCAAGAAACTATCAGCCTTTTGGTTTTATCGTTGGGCGAGGTACAGTAATCCCAGGCTTTGAAGTGGCGGCACTTTTATTAGAAGAACAAGGGACTGGGACTTTTCTAATCCCTTCAATCTATGGCTACTCTATTAGGGGATCGGCCAACATACCGGCTAATGCTAATTTGAACTTTAGAATTTCTTTAGTGACTTTAGATAAGTAACTATTATGACGCTAAGGGTGCTGTTCTGTTTCGTTATTATCCTAAACTTAGGATGTGTTTCGAAAACCAACGATGAACTTAATTGAGCCAAAAAGCTTGTATTAATAGAGTCGGATGAAATTCTAGAAATACCGATTGACTCCGTTACCTCTAATATAAGTCCCTATTTATATTCTTATTTAGACAAAAATACAGGAGAGAATGATCTGCTCTTTTCCCTCAACACGT
>JBLIES010000158.1:0-8348 GCA_047633135.1 Roseivirga sp. | reverse complement strand
GGTAAACTAATGGTTATTTCAGTAAAAAGCCTTACATCCTAAGGTCATTGCCTTACATAATTCCCACATTGCCGCTTTTTATTTTGGTAGGTTTCATAAATCTCAGGAAGAGCCAATGAATGATGGGATCTATACGATCCCACCTTGTGGGACTGAAAATCTTGTAGCGGTTTGTAAAGAGTTGCGAAGCTTCGGAAGTCTAATTGAACTGTTTTTTTTCGAAAGGGGCTTTAATTACGGCCTTAGAGCGAATAACGATAATTACCATTGGACGTTATTAGTTGCAGACAAGCCTTAGAATGACTCCCCTATAAATAAATAGAAGCCAGAACCTTCCTTAGTGAATGCGAAATCTAGGCGCGTCCAAATGTCTTTTTTGGGGAATAGCAGAAAGCGCAAACCAGCACCACCGGAAACCACAAAATCAGAAATATCTACACTGTTCATTTGATTGAATACTGTGCCAGCACCGGCAAACACTGCTGCGCCAATTCTATCTGTGAAGTTAAAGGGGATAGGTAAAAAGCGATATTCTACCTGGGCGGCTAGCTGATTATTATCCCTATACCTACCATAGTAGTACCCCCGCATCATACTTTCCCCACCCATTAGTGCGAGTTGATTAAAGGGAACATCGCCAAAGTTGAACTGGCCCAATAGCTGCGCTGCTAAAACATTATTTCCCATGGGTTTGTAAATGCGTGTGTCGGATAAAATAGAGGTGAAATTAAAGTCACTTCCCCATGCTTGGTTGTAGTGTAGAAAAGCTAATTCAGAGAAAAAACCTTCTCTAACATTCAGCACATTATGCCTGTTGTCTTGCACTAACCCTAAGCCTAGTCCCAAATTTTGAGAGCCTTCATTGCCGAGAGGCATCTCAAAAGCCTCATTGCCGGGTTCGGCCAAGACAAAATCGACTGCTGCAAGACGCTGGTAATCTACTTCTAAGCCCAGAAATAAATTATTCTTCAATTTTCTTAGAACACGCTCTTTTATAATAATCTGCTTGGCTTCAACCCTGGCGATATAGTCCTCGGGAGAGTTTATGCCTATACCATGGTAAAATAGGGGGAAGCTTTGGAAGCGTAACCTTCCAAGAAAAAACCAACGGTCTTGATCTGAATAGATGGCATGATCAAACCATAATCCGTATTGATTTTCTAAGGTAAAAAAGGTAAATCCATTTATTTCACTTAATCTGTTTGCGGTATCTTGCTTGGCGAAAAACACATATAGCGAGCTTAAGCCTATCTCCCAGCTTGTTTCAGGTGCGTAAGCCAAAGTAGGGTATACCAAAAATTGCGGACGGGATAAGTCACTGGTATCGTTGACAAGGCTATTCCAATACCTGCTAGCTAAATTCTGGGCCTTTATGTTATTCGTGAAAAGCGTTAAGCTCCCGATTAGGAAGACAAGTACTAAAATCCTACTATTCATACTGTCATCTTTAATTAGTTTTGACTAGGCACACTTTTAACCGACGGATGGTGGAATAAGTTATTAAGACGCAAAAGGTTTAAAATTATTGTTAATTACGGCATTTGCGCTATGCTGATGATTTCAGTATTTGTGCGAAGTCAAAAGCAGAAGTAAGGGAGCTAGGCAATGAGATTTATTTGTTTTTAGAATACAAATTAGTTTTGCCTAGCCACCGAGAAAAAACGGGGAGTCGCAGACCTTCCAATTTTGAGTTGTTAGGTCATGGCTTTGTGCCGACCGATTAAGAAGGGTGAGAAGGGCAAGTACCAACTGGTAGCTAAGAAAGGAAGGTGGCTCAACTTGAAACGAAAACTCAAATAGATTACCAAAAAGACCTTGCCTTATATGTTCGTAGAATGATTAAGGAAACTAAAGGAAGTGTACCGAGGATGGATTAATAACTTCCGATTAGGACGTATAAGACTCAAACTCAAAAAAGTTGAATAGTGGGTACGAAATCGCCTGCGATATTGTATTTGGCATGATTGGAAAAAGTTAGAGCGGAAACGCAAAAACCTCATCCGCTTAGGTATCGAGCGAGGACTGGCTTAGGCTTGGAGTAGGACAAGAATGGGAGCATGGCAGTAGCTTAAAGCCCTATTTTGGGCACTACAATCACCTTATCTCGCCTAGGCAAACGAGCTTATAAGAGTATGACGTATTACGACGCAAAAGTGAAAGTCTGATTTGATGAACCGCCAAGTACGAGACCCGTACGCTTGTATGTGTGAGAGGCGCACCGATGCGTTAATTACTCATCGGCCGTCTACACGATTGGCGTGTCGTTTTTTTAATTCAACTTGCTATTCTAGGGTTACTTAAAATTATTTTTCAAGCTTAGTTCTGTTCCAGTTCGAGATATTGACTGCAGCTTCGTAGGTGGATTGAAGAAAATCAAATAGCATTTTTTCAGGCTTATCTGATTTCTGAACATCTTCATATTTTAAGAAAAACTCTCCCATTTCTGGACTATAAAAGGCTTCAGAAGGGGCGACCTTTTGTTCTCCAAATTTGCTATCACTAGGATAGGCATAGGCATAAAAAACAGGTATTGGAGAGTCTTTAGAACCAGGCCAAAATCCAGCGCTACTAACCTCTTGCGAATAAGCCTCTTGCATAACCGCTACAGGCATATTGGGTATTCCACCCGGATGAAGAGGAGCAGGGTTTCCTGAAAATCGTGTAACTGCCAGGTCAAATGCACCCCAAAAAAGATGGACAGGACTGCACTTACCGATAAACTCACTTCTGAATTTATTGAAGATACCATTGACTTTTATCATGGCTTTCCAAATGGCATTGGCTGCTGTTGGATCATAAGATTTGTTGATGGTATTTTCTGCAAACGGAATCGCAGGATCCATTTCATTCGGTGCCTTGTGAATTTTCACATCAATGCCAACGCTGGATAATTTTTCAAATAACTCCGTATAGAAATCGGCAACGGTTCTAGGCCTCAGTTCTATTGTTTGCGTTTCTGCCTCAGAACTTTGGATGAGGAGCTCGTGGTTTTTGAAGTCAAAATCTAATTGGAACGTGTGCTCCTGATAGGATATAGCTTGCGTAGAGAAGCCTTTTGGTGTGATATAAAGCGCTGTATGCCATGAGTGATTTTGCCAGGGCATAGTTCTTAATCGAATTTTGCCAACGATTTGAATCCATTGATGGAGTGTTTCAAGCGTAGGTTGTATTTCTGTGAAATTCAACTCAGGCCATGATGTTGATTGTTTTGAACTCATGTTAGTAGGGTTTTATTTTATTTCTTCTTTACCGTCACTGTGCGATGCAAATCTTCCTTTGTCTCTGGCATGCGCTACTTCCGTTTCATCCCAAGGCCAGCCACCAAATTGTGTTTTTCCATACTCTTTCATCGTTTCGCGAATTTCTTCTTGCGTATTCATTACAAAAGGACCATGTTGAACCACTGGCTCTCCAATTGGTTTTCCTTCCAGAATCAAAAAGTAGGCTTCAGAATCCCCATTTTTAATCATGATATCTACTCCTGCTAATGCTTCTATGAGATGATTTGAAGCAATCGTTTGTCCTTCAACTTCAATACTTTCTCCTTTGTAAAAAAAGATAGAACGATTGGCTTTATTTCCTGTTTTTGGCAACGTCCATAGCGCATTGGGTTCCATCTTCACGGTATAAACTCCCACCGCATTTTCAGGACTTGCTGCCCATGAATTAGGGGTAGGATCTAAAGCACTGATCTCATTGATGTTACCCGCTATGACATTAACAGTTGTGGTTCTATTTGATTCGTCTTTATGATCTATGATCGGAATGTCTTCATTCCATAGCATTTTGAAATGTGGATCTACCATTTTTGAGGCCTTAGGTAGATTAAGCCAAACCTGAAATATTTCTAATGGGTTTTCCTTATCCTCATTGAGTAAAGGAAACATTTCAGAATGTTGAATGCCTTTTCCTGCAGTCATCCATTGCACATCACCATCCATAAATCGACCAGCGGCTCCTAAGGAATCCGAATGATCAACTACGCCTTCTTTGTTTATGGTGATGGTTTCAAAGCCCCTGTGTGGATGATAAGGAAAACCAGGCATATTGCTACCATGATACATTCTCCAGCCATCTTTTATCACAAAGTCCTGACCAATATTTCTTCCATTTAGTGCGGCAAAGTCAAGCCCCATTTTAGAATTTCCTTTTGGGTACTCATCTCTGTGATAGGCACAAAATAAAAATGGATCTTGCGTTTTCCATGGAAATCCAAGTGGTTCTATATTAGTAATTTTATTCATTGATAAGGTAGATTAATACACGAATAGGATCTTTATTGATTTGCTCATTTAGATTTTAGCTGTCATAATTTAGCTTTTAAAACCAGCAATAAAAAAGACATCTTAGATATTTTGTGGAAATGAATTCAACTGAACCATTTCCACAAAATAATTATCCAGCGTTATAGTAAAACCTTTCATGAACGATTTGTCCATTTTCCCATTTCTGTATAGCAACTTGTTCCATTGACATACGACTGCTTCCTTTGAAAGTTAAGTCCATCGAAACCTCGATTAGCACCTTTCCTTTGGTACTGTCTTCAGCGATTGCCTTTATTTCCATACCGTGAAAAGCCTCTACACTGTTAAGGAATTCTTCTTCTGATACTCTGCATGCATCTTTTCCCTCTCTATTGCCTTTAGGCTCTTCCATAACTACGTTTTCAGCGTAGTAAGTCTCAAAGGCTTGCATTAATTTCCCTTGGCCCACTTGATCATAAAGGTCTTGTGCTCTTTCTAAATTTGTCATCTTAATTTATTTAGTGATTAATAATTCATTGCTTTATTAACAGTAAAATTAAGCGCTCAAAATTCTCTGTGCATTCACCTAGATTAACAAATGAAGATATTTAAAAATTATTTGGAACGCGTTATTTGACCCCTAATGTTACTTAGCGCTTGCGGAGTTATTCCCAAATATGATGCAATCAACCGTTGGGCAACGCGATTGGGTAGTTCTGGATAGGTATTCAAAAAGTAAGTATAGCGATCTATGGCTGGTGAACCCATCAACATGAGGACTCTGCGTTGTAATTTTCCCATTCTTCTATACAGGAGTTGAGCATTCTCTACCATTTTTTCTTTAGGCAAATCAGCTTTGAATAGGCAATCTTTGTTGAAGATAATGACTTCGGTGTCTTCTAAACAATCAATAAAAAGTTTGACAGGTTCGTTAAACTCCAAAGCCTCTACATCGGCAATAATCCAATTTTCCGGAGCAAACATAAAAACATGCTCTTTCCCCTTACTGTCAATGATGTAACTTCTTAGCAGTCCTTTTTTCACGTAAAAAGTGGAAGCTTTCGAATCGTCTGCATGCTGGAGCATATGTCCTTTTTTGAATTCTTTTACCGTAGCTTCAGGGTCAATATTTAATATGTCTGTTAAATTTTCCATTTGTTTATATTGCACGCCAACGGTCTCGGCTATGAGTAGTTGCGTGGATTAGCACCTAACTTTATAAGTACACAGCAAGTTGGGGATCCGCATGAATTTCCAAAGGGGGCAAGAATAAGCAATTGCTTTAATACCATGTGTGGTCCAGTATGGGCATCTGGTACTGAAGGTATCAAATTATTCTAGCGGGTGCAATGCCTTTGCCGGCAGGCAGGCTGAACGTCAAGTAGTCTGAAATTCGAATATTAATCTTGTGTTAGTATAGCCTTTTCTTAAATTAGGACAAAGCTACTACTGGTGTAAAGAGCGGCTGTAGTATGCTTTACGAAGTGCCGTATACGAGACGTACGTACGCTGGTGTGAGAGGCGCACCGTGGGCTTATGGCGCACGGCGCGTCTACTCGACTGTAGGACGGGTTTGATGCTACTGTGTTATTAAAACATATCCTGAAAAACAACAAACCTGCAAATCACCTTTGCTTTATATAATTAATAATACCACCTTTTAAAATGATTTCAACTTGTCTGCTACTGATGTTGAATGCCAGCTGGATTTCTGTTCCTTTTCCAACTACAGTGGCAGTTATTGAATCATTGTTTTTGATTGTTTTTCTAATGTTTTCTATCCGTAAAACATCCCCTTGTTCCAGTTTGTCCCAATCAGCTGGGTTTTTAAACTCGAAAGGAACGATACCAAAATTGATTAGATTCTGCCAGCCAATACGGGCATAGGATTTAGCGATAGTAAACTTTTGCCCCAAATACTTGGGAGCCAAAGCCGCATGTTCTCTGCTTGAGCCTTGGGCATAATTATCACCCGCTATAACACAAAAGCCTTTATAGTTTTTTTGATTTTCAATGGCGCGATTATAAAAGCTTTGATCAATGGCATAATAAGCAAACTTACTTATCTCCGGAATATTTGAACGTAAAGGCAGCACATCGGCCCCTGCTTTCAGTATTCCATCGGTTGAAATGTTGTCATCCATTTTCAACAAAATAGGAATTTCCATTTCATCGGGAAGCTCTTCAAATTCGGGAAGTGTTTTAATGTTCGGCCCCTTCAATAATTCAGTAGATCCACCAGTAGGAGCAATTAGCATATTATTGTTTATTTTAATATGGGTGGGTTCTTCCCATTGAGGATATGAAATATTCTTGAGTGTTTCGAGTTCTCTCGGATCAGTAATTTCCCCCATTAGTGCTGCTGCTGCTGCGGTTTCTGGACTACATAAATAGACCTGATCTTCGAGTGTTCCTGAACGTCCGGGAAAATTACGAGGCATTGTTCGGAGACTAATCGTATTGGTAGCAGGGGCTTGTCCCATACCAATGCATCCCATACAACCGGATTGATGAAGTCTTGCACCCGAGGCAATCAAAGGCCCCAGAGCCTTCATTTCCATTAAATTTTCCAAGACCTGACGAGAAGATGGGTTGACATCGAATGAAATATTCGGAGACAACACATTTCCTTTTACAATTTGAGATACAATCCAAAAATCACGCAGTCCGGGATTGGCAGAAGAGCCAATAACGACTTGGGCTACTTTTAATCCGCTAACCTCCCTTACTGGGACAACTTTTCCCGGGCTGCTGGGAAGTGCAATTAAAGGTTCTAGCTCAGATAAATTTATTTCTTCGTAATGATCGTAGGATGCTCCTTCATCTGCTTCCAGTTTAACCCAGTCATTTTCTCTTCCTTCTCTTCGTAGAAATTCATGGGTGATCTCATCTGAAGGAAATACAGAAGAAGTAGCACCTAACTCCGTACCCATATTAGTGATGACATGACGATCCCAAGCGCTCAAGCATTTCAAGCCTTCACCATAATATTCTAAAATATACCCACGACCTCCAGTCACATCATACCTACGAAGCATTTCTAAAACAATATCTTTAGCACTTATCCAGTCTGGTAGCTTGCCAGTGAGCTTGATCCCCATGATTTTTGGCATTTTAATATAATATGGCTCACCTGCAGAAGCCAGTGCTACATCCAAGCCACCAGTACCCATAGCAAGCATTCCAATGCCACCTCCTGCAGGAGTATGGCTATCTGACCCCAATAGGGTATGCCCCGGTTTACCAAAACGTTCCATATGTACAACATGACTAATTCCGTTTCCAGACTTACTAAACCAAAATCCAAAGCGAGCAGCAGCAGACTGAAGAAAGATATGATCATCCATGTTCTTATAATCCGTTTGAAGTAGATTATGGTCCACATACTGAACTGCGATCTCTGCTTTAATTTTGTTTAAATTAAACGCTTCCAATTCCAGCATTACTAAGGTACCTGTGGCATCTTGCAATAATACCTGATCAATTTTTAATGCGATTTCGTTTCCGGGATTCATCGTGCCTGAAACAAGATGAGCACCAATCAATTTTTGACTAAGGTTTTGAATTTTCATACTGGAAAGTTTTATTTTTTTACCTGTCCCGCAATGGTCTTGTGTATGGTGAGTTGCGTGGATCAGCACCTAATTTAACAAATAAATCGCAGATAGAATATTCCTGCGGAATATTCGTAAGTCGGCAGTGACCAAGCAATTAATTATACACAGTGTGTGTGCTCAGTATGGGCATCTGGTACTGGAGATCAAATTATTCTAGCGGGTGCAGCCTGTGCCGAAAATAGGCATCCCTTATAGGCAAGTTGGTGAAGCCTGTTGGTAAGCCGCAAAGCCTGTCCCAATTCTTTAAGGGTGCGGGTTTTTCTGTGAAGAATGCAGTGAAGAAATGCTAGGCATTCATGAACACCTTAAAAATGAAAACAGCAGTAAATAAAGCGGGACTACAAAATCCGGTACTGACCCCAATCGAGTTGAGGGCAGGCTGAACAGGAAGTACATACAAAGGCATCATATGGTATGGTGGGTAAGCAAGCACATCTTTGCTAATAAACGCTATTGTGTAGCTGTATCAGGAACCTGCCTTTGCCGG
>JBLIES010000157.1:0-8358 GCA_047633135.1 Roseivirga sp. | reverse complement strand
AGCGGTGAGAAATAATAAACTCCAATTCTTTGACTTTGCGCGTCACCACAGTATGTCCGTTGATTAATCTTGCCCCCTTGAATGTGGCTATGGTGTATACTGTTTCTTCTCCCCTTTCAGCATTCAAGAGGTCCATTAGATCCTCTTGTGCATTCACATTAAAGAAAGTGAAGGCTAAGATTATCAGTAATATAAGTCGCTTTCTCATTTTCTTATTTATAAACCTCATAGTCGAATTCGGCAGTCACCTCTACCGTCTCAGCAATATTTTTAACCACCACATTGGGTATTTTAATATCGAATTCTTTCACCATCACATTGAATGCTAATGCGCAAGTAATCTTGCCATCCTTCACGGTTGCCATTGTCACTGCATCGATACTTTTTGTGATCCCGTGAATCGTTAAATCACCTTTAACCTCTAATTGATATTCGCCATCTGTCGCTGATTTTAATCCCTCAGGAACAACAAAAGTACCTTTGAAAGTAGATTTAGGATACTTGCTAGACTCCATATAATTTTCATTGAAATGCTCTTGCATTAACTTTTTTTCGAACTCAAAAGACTTAATCAAAAGGTCGACTGCTACTTGTCCTTTAGCGAGGTCGAGTACACTGAGCACCTTGTTGCTGTTGGCTTCGATATCTTCCATAGGAGTACTAGAGAAAAATTTGATATGCCCCGTTCTTGTTAAATATCGGTCCTGTGCTTGCAGGGAAAATACGCTGAGCAACAGCGCAAAAAATAGGAATGTGCTTATTCTTTTCATGATTTTGGTCTTTTTATTTATATAATAATGGAGCGTTCGATTAATACATCTAATAGCATCCCTATGCATTCACCTCTAATGGTTATTGTTGAATTCATTTGAATCTCCTCCAATTCTTCCTCCGTCATTTCAGCTGTTGCAGTGCACTGAATCACACCAAAACCTTCAGTTTTAAGACTAATGATTGGATTGAAACCTTCCTCATTGGTAATTAATATTACTTCACCAGTCACTTCAATTACCTTGTTCTGGTATTGCGCATTCGCTGATACTTCATCAGAATCGAAGGCATTGTATAAGTCAACCGCCTGTAAACTGTATTCTGCTTTAAGCTTCTTCATAGAAGGTGCGGTTTTTAAAAAATTGGAATACACTACAAAAGCAGCAAGCAAAGCAATGACGAATGCAGCTGAAAAAAATACTTTCCTGTTCATAATTGTGGTTTTAGTTGATATTGGCACCGTCTGCAACCCAGCAGGCAATTTGATCTATTTGACTTTGACTTAAGCTTAACCCACTCGATGATGGCGGCATTGACCTAGCACTAGATCTAACTTGAATTATATTGGCACGGTCTTTAATGTTTGCGTCAATGGTAAGGTTTGGCGATTGTGACCCATTATGACAGCCAGAGATAGCACAGTTGATTTCAATGATCGATTTGATATTCCCGAATGTAACTTCAGAGTTCACTTTCGCTTGGAGCTGAACTTCGCAACCTCCAGCGTCTTTTACTACAATATCATAGTCTCCTGGCGATAATGAACTGAATGATGATTGGGCTTGAAAATCACCCTCCCCAATCTTGTACTCATAAGGTGTCACTCCGCCTAAGGCATCTACAGTGATGGTCCCTGTGCTATTATCGCAACTACTTTGGGTGGCTTGGACTGTGGCATTGACACCATCAGCATTCAAAATCTCAACAGACAATTCAGCGGTACAAATACCATCGGAAGCCACAATGGAATAAGACCCAGCAGAAAGTGAGCTAAATACCGCTCCCGTTTGCAATGCTCCTCCATTAATGGAGTAAGTATAATCACCATCGCCACCAGACGCAGTCACAGCAATATCTCCATCCCTTTGGCTACAGCTAGCATCGTTTTTAGATTGTAAATTGATAATTATATTTCCGAGGCATTCATCAGGAATAGGCTCTTTATCATAGGTGCAACTCCAAAGAATAAATGTGCTCAAGATCAGCAGTACAAGGCCTTTTAGTCTTTTCATTGGTTGATTTTATTTCACGAGTATTGTCTATCCTATGGTTGAAGTACTTTGGCTGCTTGGACTTGCGTATATTTTTCAAATTTGTCTAAGCATGAAGTAAAATATACTGCAATATTTTTTTTTTAAATAAAACGTACTTTTATAATCACCACAAAACATTCCTTTTTACAGTAGATCAATTTATAAATTTAATTGCCATTAATTACTGAAGTGACTAGCTGTTTGTATTTTAACTTCTCAATTGACTTCTTAGCACTTCATTTTAACAACGCAACAAAACATGAAACTAAAACCAATAAGAACAGACTCGAACCATCCAGATTTCATGAAATTGATTCAATCCCTGGATACTTATTTAGCACAAATTGATGGTGATGAACATGGTTTTTACAAACAATTCAATAAAATTGACCACCTGAAAAACGTTGTAATTATTTATGACAACGGCCAAGCCTTAGGTTGTGGAGCAATTAAAGCATTCGAAGAAAAAAAGATGGAAGTAAAGCGAATGTACACCTTACCTGAAAGTAGAGGGAAAGGAATAGCCTCCGCTGTACTTTCTGAATTAGAAAAATGGGCTAAGGAGTTAGGTTGTGATCGCTGTATCTTAGAGACGGGCCAACGAATGCCTGATGCCATAGGACTCTATCAAAAAACAGGATATAAAAAAATAGATAATTACGGGCAGTATATTGGTGTTGAGAATAGCCGTTGTTTTGAGAAGAAGCTGTAGGTCTTGTCCTCTGCTAGCCTAAAGTGAATAACATTTTTTTTGTGCTTTGTACATGGATAACTCCTATATAAACCACACTCGACCTTAGATGATCAACTTCCTTCGAAAACTTAGACTGAGATCAGCATCGAGTAAAGGCGAGATAAAAAGTGCCCGATATCTCATAAATGCAGTTGGAGAAATCTTCTTAGTCGTTATTGGAATACTTATCGCATTGGGGCTAAACGATTGAAGCAGTTATCACTAAGACAGGAATAGGGAAAAGATTGATTTGATAGGACTTATGTTCACTGCGCAATGTCAAAAGGCAGAAGGTGAATCAAAAGACCAAGAAGTGGAGCGAGTACCATTAGAATAATCTTACTGACTTCAGTCGTTTTGGCATCTTACTTCAGCCTGAAAATCTCAAGAGTAGTCTCACAACTGGTCTTGTTGAATAATCACCCTAGGGTTGAAGATTCAATTGAACGTAGCGGTTAGTCTCAAGAATCTCAGCCCTAGGCAGAAAAAAGTAAAGAAGGTTGGCAATAAGAAGCAGATTGATTGCTTTAAATAGGGCTTGCTGTTAGGCTCAAAGTAACCTAGCGCTATTCCGATGGGCCTGAATAAGAAGGCTAAAAATGAGTTGACAAGCTTAAGGTCAAGTGGCATGAGAGCGGTCACTGCGTCCTTAATTGAAGTCTTTAATGCCCTGCGGCTAGCATCATTAGTTTTTCGTCATAAAGGTGGCAGTAAGACCTTCGCCATTTAGCTCCGTGACTCTTACCACTTACATTAATCTTAATTTGAAGAAACCAAAATCAATTCTTCCTGTGGTGTAATCAAATACTCAGCCCCTGTGGCAGTAATCACGGCCATCTCTTCAACCGAAATAGTTTTTTCGGTACCATCTTCCCTTTTCCAGGCATGGAAACCATCAAAGGCGAAGGTCATTCCTTCTCTCAATAGTTTTTCAGCGGCAGCTCTTGGGCGTGTTGAGCGTCCTCCACCTAAATTAGGTCCAACATCGTGTGCAACGTAGCCCACAGGGTGGCCTGTACTCCAAGGCACATTCTCTGATTTGGCCGCCTCCATCAAAATCCGCTGCGCTAAATCTACCGCTGATCCTTTGGCTCCGGGTTTCATAGCGGCCAAAGCTGCCCGACTGCCCGCTTTGCTATTTTCCCAGTATTGCTGTATGTTTTCTGGCGCTTCGGTTTCCCCTTCTTTCAACACATAGGCAAAGCGCTGAATATCGCTTACCCAACGTCCATAAAGCTTAATACCAAAGTCTATTTGAATAACATCACCCTCCATAATCACCTTTTCCGTTGCATGAGAATGACCACGGTCTGGCCCTGAATTTACATTCGGGTTTTGGTCAGGGTTCCAGCCATCACCAACGCCATACTCCGCTATTTTTCGCTTTAAGTATTTTGCTATATCCGCATCGGTAGATGTTCCTGGGGTAATTTGTTGGTAGGCTTCAATTTGCCAATCAGAAGTAAGTTGGGCTGCCTTGCGCATTATTTCAACTTCTTGTGGAAGTTTGATCGAAAGCCACTCATAAATCAAATCTGTTGAAGAAACCAGCTTTCTGGTCTCTTCACCCATCAGGCCTTCTAGTTGTTGCCTTTGAGTAAACGAAAGTCCATCTGCTACTGCATTAGAATTAGATGAATTGATCGCCACCGTTTTGAATCCTTTTTGAGCGATAAAGTCGACCGCCTCTTTCATGGCAGAAGAACCACTAGAAATATCTCTTACTTCATCATGAATGTCTAGTTCATCTAATGCCGTTGACTCTCCACCTGGTGAGAACACTAAAGAATGAAACCCGTCATCATCAATATAAAACAGAAAAGAAGCCAATCCACCTGCATTTTCGCCTCCAACGTGGGCAGCAATAGGATCATTATTATTCTCTCTGCATAACACTAACCAGCAATCAACATTGGCAGCCATCAGGGCATTGGGCAAGAGCTTATTGATTCTTTCTTTCCTGATTTCTGGCCATGGGTTCTCTCCCCAATACACCTCTGGATTAATGGAATTAACTAGATTATCTGTGGTACAACCTACCAATAACAACAAGCTGAGCATGATAGAAATGTAGGCTGACTTCATTCGTAGGGTGGTTTTAATTGTAGTTTCGTTAATATGAAGAGAGGATAAGCTAAGGTGTTTTTACCGCTATTGGTTATTTATCTTCTTCCTCTTCTTTACTCCCTTCATCGTTATTTTTCTTATCCTTCTTCTTCTCTTTCGGTGGCTTATCGCCCTTCTTTTTAAAGAGGCCGAAGATCCCTCTTTTCTTAGTAGACAGGCTATCTGTTTCCGTTGAATCATTAGCTGCCTTAGCCACTTCTAATGTATCCAAAGGCTTTGGTGCTGGTGATGGCTGAGGGAAAAGATAGCCAAACTTCTTATTGTAATTCAGCTGATCAATATTGTAGCCTCGATAGCCATCAGGCTTGGTTAAAATAGTCTCCGTCATGATTGGGGCTTGGCCCAAAGAATCCAATACTAGAGAATCAATACCCACCACTTTACCTCGCAAGGAATCGAGCACCCCATAGTGTACCAGTTTGGGTATTAGGATATCCATTTTATAGAATGGTCTTTTCTTCAGTATCCTGTCTAACAAATACGGGTTTTCAAGCACTGCCCTTTCTGGACTCGACCATATTTTAGTGATAAATGACCTGCCTTTTCGGTTATTATAAACGAAACCTTCCTTTTCTTGAGAATAAACTGATCCCCTTTGGATTCTAAAACCTTTACCTTCGGTAGCCGCATAAAACGATTCATCAAGATCGTCTGCTTTATTTTTAATGAATCCGTAAGGCATTTTTGGAATGGTATCCCCTTCATAGACAGTAAAAGGAGAGAAATATTGAGTGCGATAATCATTATCAAGGATCAAAGCCGTTTGATAGGCAGGGCAAATCAGCCTCTCTGTACAAGAAAAGAGGAAACCGCACAAACAGAGCCATATGATAGGTTTACAATTCATTTATCCCTTCTGGGTACACCCGATTATAAATTGTCCTTAGGACAAAGGCCATTTTCGCCAAAAATATAACTTAAAGTGTCTAAACCTTTAGTCATTTCATTTTTTTTTACGGGTGGTGATGATTCGAAACAAGGTTTAAAGATTTATGTTTGTAACTCTATGAAGCAGTTCGATTGTATTATAGCTGGTGCTGGGTCAGCGGGATTAACCCTGGCCTATTTGCTGTTAGTTAATGAAAACAGTAAAAAATCGATTGTTATTATCGATAAAGACCAAAAAACCACTAATGATCGTACATGGTGCTTCTGGGAAAAGGGTGATAATCTCTTCCAGCATTTGGTATTCAAGCAGTGGTCTTTGGCGAGTTTTAAGAGTGATTTCTTTCAGAAAGATTATAACATCGCTCCCTATCAATACAAGATGATTCGTGGTATTGATTTCTACGAATTCATGAAAAGTGAATTAAAAAAACACCCTAACCTTACATGGGTCAATGCCACCATACAATCAATTTCAGAGGATGGCACAGTACACACAGCAGATGATCAATATGTTGGGCAACTGGTGTTTGATAGCACGAAAGGCTTAAATGATTTTTCAATCCCGAAAAAGCATGTCCAGTTTTTACAGCACTTTAAGGGCTATTTTGTAGAAACTAAAACCGCACATTTTGACCCTGAAAAATTCACTTATATGGATTTCAGAATCGATCAAAAGGGCGACTGCAGGTTTGGCTACGTTTTACCTTTATCAGCCACCAAGGCATTGGTTGAATACACTATTTTTAGTGAGACTCTTTTAACCGAAGAAGAATATCATGATGGGGTGAAAAATTATTTATCTGAATTTCTTAACATCGAAGAGTACAGCATCACTGAAGAAGAGTTTGGCGTTATTCCAATGACGGATTTCCCATTCCCACTTCAAAACGGAAAGGTGGTCAACATCGGTATCAGTGGTGGGTTTGCCAAAGCTTCAACAGGTTTTACATTCCTGAGAAGCCAGCAAATTTTAACTAAAATAGCGTTTAACCTAGAAAAGAATTTAGCCCCTACTGACAATCTACCTCATCAATCTTGGCGATTTAAAAAATATGATAGCACCCTTCTTAAGGTACTTCAAGGGGGTAAACCTATGGGTAAAGAAGTGTTCGCATCACTCTTCGAACAAAATGGAGCACAGGCTGTGTTTAAGTTTTTAGATGAAGAGACTAGTTGGATGGAAGAAATGAAAATTATGTCTACTACTCCGATCTTAACCTTCGGCAAGGCATTTCTCAAAAGCATCTAAGCATGATGACGCTGCTATCTTAAGGAGATAGTCCGTTTACTTAAACCCACCTTATCCTCCTTAATTCTCTCTAGGCCTCTGTTTATAAAGGGCCAACTCATTGCGCTGAGCGCATAAGTAATGTAGGTAGAATGATAGCTACCTCCTTCCAATCGATATCATCAGCCAGAATAACCACCACCAGCCAATGCATAGCCCTGAGGGCTAACCCCGCAAAGCCTAAGCCATTCAAAATGGCATAAGCAAAGCAGAACTTTTTTAGTTTCATTCTGCGCTCCTTTCACTAATAAATGTGATGATGGAGTTTGTTAATCAATAGATTAAATCATTCTTCGACATAAAAAAAGCCTCGATTTCTTTGATAGAAACCGAGGCCATTTTTAATTTTATTTACTGCATCAGTACAGCTTAGGAAACCTCTTAGGGTCTACCTCATTCATCAATTCATATGCCTTATCGAATACTGTTTCCACACTCGGTTTAGAGAAGTAATCACCATCCGAAGCGTAAGCTGGTCTATGTTCTTTGGCTGCGATGGTCACCGGTTGAGAGTCTAAGTGTAGGTAAGCCGCTTGCTCCTCTAAGACCTTTTGCATCATGTAGGCCGAGGCTCCTCCTGGAACATCCTCATCTGCAAAAATCACCCTGTTTGTTTTCTTAACGGAGTCTACAATTGAATGATGAATATCGAAAGGAAGTAGTGATTGCACATCGATTACCTCAACTGAAATCCCGATTTCATCAAGCTCTTGTGCTGCTTGCATCACGATTCTACACATTGAACCATAGGTTACAACGGTGATATCAGTACCTTCTCTCAAAACCTCTGGAACCCCTAGCGGTAGCGTAAACTCACCAATATTATTAGGAATGCGTTCTTTCAATCGGTAACCATTCAAACACTCAATGATCAAGGCAGGGTCGTCTGACTGCAGCATCGTATTGTAGTAACCAGCCGCTTGTGTCATGTTTCTAGGGACTAACACGTGTATACCTCTCAGCGTACCTAAAATCATACCCATTGGTGATCCCGAATGCCAAATACCTTCTAAGCGGTGACCTCGAGTTCTGATGATTAATGGCGCCTTTTGGCCCCCAGCAGTTCGGTAATGTAAACTCGCTAAGTCATCAGATAATATCTGAATCGCATAAAGTAGATAATCTAAGTATTGGATTTCAGTGATTGGACGCAAGCCCCTCAATGCCGCTCCAATTCCTTGACCAATGATTGTGGCTTCTCTGATTCCTGTATCAGTCACTCTAATTTCGCCATGTTTGGCTTGCAAACCAGCAAAGGCTTGGTTTACATCCCCAATCTTTCCTACGTCTTCGCCAAT
>JBLIES010000156.1:0-8363 GCA_047633135.1 Roseivirga sp. | reverse complement strand
AGTAACTAATTATATAGTTTAAAAGCAAACTTATAAGGACGTCTGCATCAGGCTGTGACTTTAATTAAAATCAAAGATTGACGCGATACCAATTCTTACGCCAAAGTCTTTAGGTTTAAAGTCTTGGAAAGATTGAACAAACTCTAGCCTAAAGAACCTAAAAATATTATCGATTGTATAACCTACCTCTGTATAGTGATCTGAAGTTTGGGTGTTTAGGTAATTCACAAATAGATTTTCTTTCAACCCTGATAGACGCAAAATAGGCAATTGGGTAAAGAGAAGTTTACGGAAGCGAATGTGCGTAAATACGGACAAGTAATCGTTGGATGTGCTGTATTTGTAGTAGTCCAACATTCTATATCCACCCGTAACATCTAATGGCGCCAAGGTTAGTCTATTCCCGGGGAAATGCTTGAAATCAGGAAATAACAAAGTAGGGTCGTTAAAGAAAGTACCCGCCTCTGCGTCAATATCGATCCTAGCCCTTACCCCTAACCGTGCCGTAGTCTTAAGGCCAAATTCTAAATGATCGAAGTTGACTTCGCTCCCAAGGATATCATCGAACCCTTTTCTGTATGTCAATCTAAATGCAGGACTACTATCTTCTAAGGGAATAAGCCTACCGTTGTATCTTCTGAACTTCAACCAAGGCTTAACCTCTAGCGAGACTGTTGAGATCAATGATCCATTATTTTGAAATCCCCCTGCAAAACCCTCGTTGCTAATCGGCCGGTTTTGCTTATACACTCTCTCGTCATTATCGATTAAACGATAGGCCGTATTATTAAATAACTCGCTTCTATTCGCCCATTCTAACTTTGTTGAAAAGGTATAATTGTACCTGAACCTTTTGGCAAAGCTTATGTTAGCAAAGTCTTTTTCATAAAGTCGCATGAAATTCCTTTCAGAAAAAAGGGTGTACATAGAGTTAATAAAAGGGTCGATGGCCCTTGGGTTAAACTGTTCTATATAATGCCCCCCCTGAATTCTGAACGTACCTCTGTCCTCTCTTTGTCCAACACCAAAAACCGTCTCTACCTTGCCGTAGAGCTTATTACTTGCAAAACCATACCTTACAAAAGGGGAAATTCTTAAGCGACTGGTGGTATCCCCTCTCCAAGACAGGGTGCCTGTAAAATCAAGATTCCAACCTTCGACTGTATTGAATCTAAGTTGGGGCAAGAATCCTGGAAAGTTAAATCTTAGTTTTTTACCTAGGGCATAATTACTTCCGAAAAGGATATCGGTGGGATTAAACTTCGCTCCATTCTTTGATTTAGAAGAGTCCGCATCGACCTTTTCCTTTTGAGCGAAATAGGTGCTGTCTTCTTTTTTATATCCAACAACCTCTTTTTGAGTGAGTGGAATGGGTCTTCTAGCAGCCCAATACGTTGAATCCTTACTCGATGCTAAAGAATCAATTTTAAAGCTCCGGTCAGACACTACATCTTGCTCTTCTCTATCCTCATTTTCTTCTTTGTCATAGGCCTTCATCATTTTTCGCATTTGTTTACGAGAAACAGCTTGGCCAGTATTAAAAATCTGGGAGACAGTATCTGTGTCTGCCACAGCGGTGTTAATTTCGATTTCGGCTGGCGCGGCATCTATTTTCTCATCAATCAAAATGATATCAGGATTCAAGTCTTCGTTCTCATTTACTTCATAATTACTAATGGAAGCCAAATAATCGTATTGCCCCGCCAAACCAAAAATAGAGCCTGAGAATTCAAATTTCTGGGTCACCGGCATCCATATCTCATCTTTAATTGGTGCAAGAATTTGTTCGATACTGATCTCAAAACCCATCAAACTCGTTTTCAAATTAAGTGAGTGTATATTCCAGAAATTCTCACGGATATAAATCACTCCTTCAAATAAGTCATCACCTTTCGAGCGAGGCGTTACTCTGATTTTATTAATCTCATAACCCCGTTCCATAAAACTACCTTCGTATTTGAATTTGTAGTAAGAAAAAGCCCTCGGGCTTAATGGAGAAACAGCATTAACCACTTTAGGAAGATAAAAACTACTATTGATGTAGGCATTGGGATTGGCATTATCACTGTTTTGTCCTGACGTTCTTACTGAGATTACTTTCTCCTTAAAGGTATTAGGTCGCTCGAAGTATATTTCGCTGACCGATTCAGAAGTAAATACTTGAGAGGTATCTATCCCTTCTTTTTCAAATGTCTTTTTTAATAACCAAGGCACTTTGGTTACCTGCCCAGTACCCTTCATATACACCTCCGCTGAGTAGTTATCATTCTGCACCAGATGATATTCAGCTTTAGCAATTGCCTTACGCATGATGGTGTAAGATGGATCTTCGGCATTTGCCTCAAGAACAAAAGTTGGCAAATTCACTATTTGAGCCTGCAATTGTATGTTCACAGTCTCAAAACCACTACCGACCTTCACCTTTTTCATTTGAGAGGCATACCCCAAGAATTGATAAGTCACCTGGTAAGCGCCAGGCTTTAAGCGGTACTCATAGAAGCCGTTTAAGTTAGAAGAGGTCCCTGAACCCACTTCTTTAACGAATATAGAAGCGAAAGGAAGAGCCTCTCCATTTTCATCTTTAATTGTTCCTTTGATTCCTTGTGCATTGATCTGAAAAATAATGCTGAAAAAAGATATGACCAGTAAGAGTTTTTTCATGTTGTGTTTAAGTTTCCTACGACATAGCAAATAGCGCACCTGATTCAATCAGGTAGAAGTGCTTACAGATTATGGACGTAAAGAATGTGGATGAAGTGACAGAGGCATTGCAAAAAAGATGAATTAGTTTAAAATAGCGCTTTCAAACACCCCCAAATTGAATTTGCTAGAGGTAAAATTTCTTAAACCTGACGTAATCAGCTACAGTTTGAGGTAACAAATACTGAACTGAATACTCATTTCTTATGGCGTCTCTAATAAATGTTGCTGAAATGTCGAGCATTGGCGACTCCACATAGCGGATATTAGCATGCTCAACTTTAATTTTAGACCTGTCCACTTGAGGCCGTGGGTAGATATAAAGTCCGTAGTTATCGAGAATGGCCTTATAGTTTTTCCATTTGTGGAAATGAACTAAATTATCTTCTCCAATGATTAAGACAAACTCATGCTCGGGATGCTTGTCTGATAAATAAGCTAGTGTATCGGCTGTATAGCTAGGTTTAGGCATGTTGAACTCAACGTCTGATGCCTTAAATTTAAAATTATCTGCAACCGCCAACTCTACCATTTTTAATCGGTCGAATTCGTGAAGCAGGGTTTTTGAACTTTTAAAAGGGTTTTGTGGGCTTACAACAAACCACACTTGGCTCAAGTCAGTTTGAGCCGCCATCACATCAGCGATTACTAAGTGCCCAATATGGATTGGGTTGAAGGAACCAAAGAACAAACCGATTCTCAAAGCTTATTTTTTTAAAAAGTCATTGATTAGTAGCTCTGCCTTTTCGTAGGACTGATCAAGCTTTTCATTAACCAGCGTGACATCAAACTTGTTTTCGAATGTCATTTCAAATTCGGCTCGATAAAATCGCTGCGATAGACTTGCAGCCGATTCAGTTCCACGCCCGGTCAACCTTTCTTTTAATACTTCTAATGAAGGTACTTTAACGAAAATAGCTAGTGCATCATCTCCAAAGTACTTTTTCAGATTCTGGGCACCCTTCACCTCCACATCAAAAACGACATGACGCCCTTCGTTCCAAATGCGTTGAACTTCTTCCTTCAGCGTACCGTAGTAGTTTCCTGTATATACTTCTTCCCATTCTACGAAGGCCTCTTCTTCAATTTTCTGCCTGAATTCATCTTTGGACAGGAAATAATAATCTTTCCCATTTTCTTCTGAGCGGCCACGCTTATCTCTTGTACTTGCTGAAATGGAAAACCCAAGGTAAGGGTTTACAGAGAGTAGATGTTTAACTATGGTTGTTTTTCCAGAACCCGAGGGGGCAGTAAAAATAAATGCTTTGCCTTTTACCATTTTACATTTTGATGCTATTTTTTATGGATTGCGCTAAGTCACTCGGGATTTCTTGCCTGTGATCGGATAACTTCTGTTTGATAGTTTCTCTTATGGATTTTTCTTTTTCAAACGAACCACTCGATTTAACGCAAGTCCTGATTTTTTCCTCAAAAATCGCTCTAGACTCTTCGTCTGCTTCGTTATCTAAAACCAACTGTATGATTTCAGAAAATCTCTTTTCGTCCACTAGGTTTCCTTTCTCACAATAGCACTCTCTAAAAGTACCTTTAAACCAATCTGAGAACTCACTCATGGTAATTTTTTATTTATTTGTTGTACCCCATTTCTTTAGCATATGCGGAAAGCTTGTCTTTCAACATGTTTCTCGCTCTATGCAATCTTGATCTTACTGTACCTATTGGTATATCTAAAATCTTAGACATCTCTTCATAGGTAAAACCTTCTAAGTCACTTAGAATTATTACTGTTCTGAAATCAACTGGAATAGCGTTTAAAGCTCTCGTTATTTCATCACCGATCATGTGCTGAACTGTTTCAACCCTTAAATCAGTAGTAATACTTACATCTATATCATCAGAATTGTAATAGGATTCAACTTCATTATAATCAACCTTTGCAGGTTGTTTGCTCTTTTTACGGAAATCGTTAATGAAGCTGTTTTTCAGGATTCGAAACAACCACGCTTTTGCATTAGTTCCTTGCTCAAATGAATTAATGAACCTGAAAGCCTTCAAATAAGTATCCTGTACCAAATCTTTAGCATCATCCTCATCAAAAGTGAGTCTATAGGCAAAATTGTACATTGAATTTACGTGAGGCATAAATTCCTGATCGAAAATACGTGCGCCTTCTTGTTGGCTGTATTTTTGTCTTTGTTTCCCTTGGTTATCGATATTCACCTCTTGTTCAGACATTATTCAAAAATAGTAAAAACTCTGTTCTTCTCGCCATCAACAGTCAGGTGATTGTCAATATTAACAAGTTAAAACCCTTCTTCAATTCCTAGACCAAAGAGAGCGAAGTCATACTTTACGGGATCTTTGCTGTCAAATAGTCTTAGGTTGGCCGTCAACTCTAGCGCTGTTTGCCAATCGGTCTGCTTTCTTGTGATCAAACCCAACTTTCTGGCCACCCTATCAACATGCAAATCACATGGACAAATCAATTGGGAAGAATCAATTTTACTCCAGATCCCAAAATCTACCCCTTCATTATCCTTTCTGACCATCCACCGTAAAAACATATTTAAGCGTTTGCAGGCCGACTTTCGGACAGGCGTTGCAATGTGTTTTCTCGTTCGAGCTGGTGAATCTGGTAACTCGAAAAACAAATCATGAAAACGAACAAGACCCTTTTCAACAGTAACATCTTCTTTATTGAGTCCTGCTACAAAAGCTTCTTCCATTGATGCGTGTTTGGCATAGAAGTCTTTTAAAAAGGCAATGAAGTACAAGGTGTCTGTCGCATTGAAAGTGCGGTGCTTGAAATTTAGAAATCGCTTTAAGTCGGACTCCTG
Organism: Roseivirga sp.; assembly: GCA_047633135.1. GTDB lineage: Bacteria > Bacteroidota > Bacteroidia > Cytophagales > Cyclobacteriaceae > Roseivirga. Next base: position 2,865 of record JBLIES010000156.1, on the reverse strand, counting down.
ATGATTGAGAATAAAATCATGCGGAGAATTATCCATCGCGGAAAAAAGCTCGTTGCACTTATTGATTATAGTCACTCTCTGGCCCCAGGCTAATATTGAGGCCCAAAAACCTGTAATTTCAATATCCTCTTTTTTAGTGAAGCCATGAGGAATTACAATCGGATCGTTTGCTATAAAATCAGGCTTGTTGTATTGCATCACCTTTTGATCAAGAAAGGTTTTGGTGGCTTCTAAATTAAAGCTCATTCTACTTCTTTAAGTTGAGTATGATCTATTTCTTAATGACTTTTAAGGCTTCTTCGGTATGCTTGAACACTTTGCTATTTTGTTCTGAATACAGCTCCTTTGTCATTGTTATTTGTCCTGCATAAATATTTAATACTGTTTGGTTTCCCTTTCCGTTGAGTAGCCGAATGGATTCTACTTCAATGCGCTCATCATTTTGAACAATAACGCTATACCCCTTAATATTCGCGCTAGTAGCATTGCAAGGAATAGCTCCAATTGATACTCCGTTGGGCTTATCAGACCAAATATTTGGGTCATTCCAGTCGCCTGAGGCTATTGCCCAAAGTTGTTGTTTACATGGGAGTTCTGGTTGAATTAGGGTCAACTTTGTTTTCGCGCTAGCCGTATTCCCTGCCATATCAGAAACAAAGACTTCGATTTCATTCACCCCAATATCTGCTGCGGTAAACTCCCTAGGCACTGTCCATATTTCAAAAATCTGCCCATTGTCTTTTGTGCACCCTTGTATCTCAGGCGTTTCTTGAAAAAAGTAGTCCGCGCTTGAACCGTTTGGAGTAAAGCCCCCATTCTCAGGCTTAGGGCTTATTCTGGCGTCATTGCATAATCTGACAAAGGCATTTCCTTCTCCAATCGTAAGTGAGCCTTTCATATTTGCGAACATGTCAACTTCTTGAGTCACAATCGTTGGTGGTGAAACATCCTGTACTTTTACAGTTACTTCTGTTGAAAGCATGTCTCCTCTGTTATTCTGAATGATATAGCTTATTGTGTTCTCTCCTAATTCATTAAAGTCAAAAACCGTTTTATTCGCAGCACTTTCAAAACCCGAGCAGCCTGCTGAAGAACCATCATCTAACAGCGATGGATTTAACTTTACGGTGCCATTTTCACCCAAGTTTAGTTCGATAGGTTTGGCCTTAATCACTAGAGGTGTTAAGTCGTATACTGTAATTTTCACTTTAGTGGAAGCTTTATTTCCACTGGTATCAGTTACTGTGGCAGTCACCTCATTCTCCCCTAGATCGTCACAGGTGAAAATTGATTTACTTAACTCAAAACTTTCTATTCCTACATTATCTTTCGCACAAGGAATTTCTTGAAAAAACCAATCTTCGCCTTGATCAGGTGTGGGGTTTGGAGCTGGCTCAGAAGCAGTCTTCTTACATCGCCAGCTGATTACATTTTTAGGATTAACTATGGCTTTACCGTTTTGAGTGATATTTACCCTAAAATCTCTAGCCACAATTGTTGGTGGAATAGTATCAATTACTTTGACCAACATAGTCCCGAAATAAGTTTTACCGTTCCTAGCGAGCCCCTTTACGGTGATGTAATTATCGCCTAAATGGGAGGCCTCAAATTTAGATTGACTCAATTCTCTAGTGCAACCTAAGCCAGAACAAGGCCAATAACATTCCAAGTTAAAAAGACCTTCCAGGTCTATTTCCCCAATACCGTTGGCTTCAAGCGCAACTGTTTTGACAGGGGCACATGCACTCACTAAAAAAGTCTGAATTCTAAGATCAAAAGCTGCTATTTCATCACCTTCCCTAGGATTATCAACAATTAAATGATAGGTTTTTCCAGCGATAAGTTGAGATGTAATTAGTTGATCTGAATTGGTAGGATACCCCAATGCTTTGGCCAGTATTGGTTGCTCACCCTCGAAAATGCCTAGTTGAATAAACCCTTTTAGAGCATCGATCCTTGTCTTCTTAATCGTGATTATTATTTGATCTGACGCTGGTGCAACAAACTTAAACCACAGAGACCTAGTCGCCTTATCGCCCCAACCCTGAATTCTAAGGTCTTCGCCAGTCGCACCTTGAAAAGTATATTCACCCGACCTTGAAGCATAATTACCATTCGGACCTAAATCAAGTGCGGTAGCATCAGGCTTCCAATCGTTTTTAGGTACCTGAAAAGATAACGATGTACTCTCTAATGATACCAGAAAAATTAAGAAGGCAATCAGTCGATAAACACCTCTCATATTTAGTTATTTGAAATAACTAAGCTCCACTAAAAAGCGAGTATCCAATGCCTTGAGCTGATCATAAGCTCTCTTGTTGATTTTTATAATGATACTCTCATTGTCCGTTGTCTTGGGGATTTGACCCACCACCCTGACATATACTGAGAGGTTGTTCATTCTATTCTTCACCTTGATCACGGTCCCTACTTTGGCTGTTTTATGTAAGGCTAAAAATTTAGTTGACGATTTATCTTCTACAATTAATTCTGCCTGACCTTCTTCAGTGATCTCTTCGAAAGGTTGAGCATCATAAGTATTGGCAGTAGTATCTTTTGTCTCTAGCGCCATGGAATCATCTCCTTTTTCGATTGGCTTTTTTACCTCGGCCTGTACTGGTATTACTTTTTTTGCAGCTGGCTTAGCCACCTCCTCTTTTATACCCTCTAGCGACTTTTTCTCTATTGGCTGCTCTGCCTTTACCACAGGAGTATTAGTGGCAACAGAAATTTTTAGCACTTGGCCGATAGACAACTCATTTGAGTTGAGTCCATTTAACCTTTTCAGGTCTAACACATCTAAATTGTATTGTTTAGCAATAAAAAAAAGTGTCTCACCAGTTTTAACAGTGTGGGTTGCTCCTG
>JBLIES010000155.1:0-8427 GCA_047633135.1 Roseivirga sp. | reverse complement strand
TTTTATCAAAATATTGAAAAATAAAAAGTAGGGTACTCAGCGACTTAGGCGGTGTAGGGGTAAATGATTCATCATAAAAGATAACAAGCATGAAAAAGTTAAAACTAGTAACATCGTTTATCGCCATATTAATGGCTTTCGCAGTATTGTCCTCTTGCGAGGAAGAAGGGACAAACCCTACCTTATCAGACAATGAATTGATTGCCGCTATTCAATCCGCTTCTGATAAATCGAGCATTAATGTTAATGAACTTCCTGGCAGCGCAACATCAGTGGTCGCAAGTGATTTTTCTGAGAGCTTTATAGCAAGCGCTGAATTAGCCGCTTCTTTAGGTTTTCAAGTGACCCTGGTAAGAGAAAGAGGATCAAGAATAGGAGAGTCAGAATCCGCATTTTTCGATGTTACGGGAAGAGCCTTGGTGTCAGACACCACCAGAAGAGGGCAACGCGATGGCCGAGGCCGTAAGAAAAGAGGGCAGCAACAAAGAGATTGTTTCGAATTTGTATTCCCTATTTCCTTGACGGTGACAGATGGAACCACCTTTAATTTAGCGGTTAAAGAAGATTTTTCGCAAATAAAAGAGTGGTATAAAGCCAATCCAGATCAACGGGAGCGTCCTGAGTTTACTTTTCCATTAGACATTACATTTGGCGGAGAAGTCACGACTATCAACAATACCGAAGAACTACGAGAAGCAAGAGGTGCATGTCAAGAAGATCGCTCTAAAGGCAGGTGTTTTGCTATGGTCTACCCAATTACAATGGTAATGCCTGATGCTAGCGAAATCATATTAACCTCTGGAGCAGACAGAAGATTGATCAGAAAATGGTACAATGATAATCCTGATGCTGAAGATAAGCCAACGGTAGTTTTCCCAATCCAAATTACTAAGGAAGACGGTACTACGGTAACCATTAACAGCGAAGCAGAATTAACTGCAGCCAAAGAAGGATGTTAAATTTGATCTGGCTGATAAATTCACGTAACATTGAATGGAAGGCCAGTTTTTATTTTCTTAGATGAATTTAAACAAGTGTGATGTCTAGGCCAGATATCATACTTGTTTCTTCAACAAAACTGCACATTTTGACAAGAGAAGAATTTAAAGGATGTTTTGACCTCTGGTTCGATGAACTTAGAAACTACGTGAGTTTCAGGTGCTGCGATACCGACTTGGCCACAGACATTGTGCAAGAAGCATTCGTTAAGATTTGGGAAAAGCAATTGGCTTTCGAAGGGAATAATACCAAAGGTTTACTCTATAAAATTGCCAAAGACATCTGGATATCGCATTACAGAAAAACACAATCAGAAGGGAAATACAGGTTGAATTTTGACTTTAAGCAAGAGAGCAATAGTACAGAAGAGCAGCTTGATTATGAGGAGCTAAAAGTAAATTACGAGAACGCACTGGCCATAATGCCAGAAAAACGAAGGGTAGTGTTTCTAATGAGCAGAATAGAAAGTTTGACTTATCAAGAAATTGCAGAAAGACTAGAACTCTCGGTAAAAGCAGTAGAAAAACGAATGAACCTAGCGATTCAGGAATTACGAAAAACATTGGGTCATGTCAAATAACAAACACCATAAGAATTCGGCCGCAGAACAAGAGCAAAAGCTTTTCTCTGCGTTAGAGTTGAATTATAAAAAGTCGAAAGCCGATGTTTGGGCTTCAATGGAAGGTATGATGGATGAACCAACTGTACCTGTTGAAGAAGTATTGGCGCCTCAAGGAAAAACCATAAGCTGGATTCCTTTGAGCATTGCAGCTTCTATAATTCTGTTTTTAAGTTGCGGACTCTTTGCTAAACTTTACACCACAACAATACCTGCAGGTGCTGGCGAATTAGTCAATCATACTTTACCTGATGGATCAATTGTATACATGAATGCGGCTTCTTCGATCAGTTATACCCCTTACTGGTGGACTTTTAATCGTGAAGTGACATTAGAAGGGGAAGCATTTTTTGAAGTAGAAAAAGGAGAGAAATTTAGTGTAAAGTCTGATTACGGGATAACACAAGTACTCGGAACGAAATTCAATATTTATGCTCGCGGAAAGGCTTACGAAGTGTTTTGTGAATCTGGGAAAGTGAAAGTAAGCGATGCTCAGGCAGCCTCTGTACTGCTATTGCCAGGCGAGTTTGTTGCCTTAGAAGAAGGTAAAACAATTGAGAAGCAGACTGACAATGTATCAGCCAGTTCGATCCTTTCTTGGAGACGCGGGCAGTTCATGTACAATACCACACCATTTTTAAAGGTATTTGCAGACATTGAGCGCCAATACGGTGTCACTATCCTGCTAGAGAACAAGTCGATCGGAGCAGAAAGTTATACTGGCGTTTTCGATAAACCAGCCGATATAGGTGACGCCCTTCAAATTGTATGCACAGGTTTCGGTCTAGGTTATGAAATTACTTATGAGATGACTAGCGAGAATACTTATGTTATTAGGAAGAAGTAAATGCCTCTCTCTTGAAAAATAAGATGTACTTCGGATTGTTGATCATGTTGTGCTTTTCAGCACAATCGCAAGCTCAGTCTGTCCAATTAGAGTATAAAGGTGAGCCCTTAAATGAAATTCTCCTTGACTTGAATGATCGCTTTGGTATTCAGATTTCTGTGAATGCCAGCTTAGCGAACCAATGCCTAATCACCATCAAAAAAGAGTTTTCGAACATAGCGCAAGCTATAGAAGCATTGGCGAAAGAGTGTCAACTCACCTACGTTAAAATAGGTGAGGTTTACACTTTTCGAAACCAGCAAGAATTGCCGCCTGATGATAAAAAATCAAGGAAAACAGCACCAGACCCGGTGCTTTACTTGTTTCAGGGTACCATAGTGGAGCGCCTTACCAATGAACCCTTGCCCTTTACTTCAATGAAAATGAAAGACAAAAGTTTGGTCTCTGACGAAAATGGTCGATTCTCTTTCAGATCAAGCGAAGTGAAAGAAAGTATCGAATTCAGAAGTCTAGGTTTCGAAATTGTGGAAGCGGCACTATCACCTGGGAGCAACCTAACCATCACCTTAACGCCAACATCTGTAGAATTGACTTCTATTGAAGTGATAGGCAGAAGAGAGGAGCTTTCTGTCACAAATGTAGGCGCAAAGGCGGGTTACATGCAATTCAACGACATCAACAATAGCCTTGTACCAGGGCTGAGTAACAATGTGATTTTCAATAATCTGAGGCTTTACCCGGGCATTATGGCAGCAGGGGAATCGATCGCTGGTTTTGTGATTTGGGGATCCTACGCGGGCCAAAACCATGTCACTTATGATGGCATCAGCCTTTTCAACAGCTGGGGCATTAACGATGATATGGGCAGGGTAAATCCTTATATGGTGAAGAATGTGGAAGTGTACAAAGGCGGCTACAGTGCCGCTTATGGCGACCGTATCGGAGGCGTAGTGATGATTGATGGCAAGTCAGGGAATCCGAATCAGGTAGACGCAAAGGCAAGCATTACCAATCAATTAGGAACTGCCTATTTGAACATTCCAATGTTCAATAAAACAGCTAGTCTTCAGGTAGCTGGGAGAAAAACGATGTTCGAATCCTTTGGCCTCTCTTCAAGTTTTGATGATAATACTACCTTGATTGTTCCAAAATACGATTACAGTGATCTTCATGTCAAGTTCAGCACGGCTTTTAAAAATAGTGATCGATTAGAATTCAGCTCTATTCTAAGCCAAGACAGCTACAATGGGCAACAAAGAATAGAAGAACGAGATCGACTAATTCAAGACATCAATATTAATTCTATGCAGTATGGCACCTCTTTGAAATACATTAAAAACTGGACCAAAGGTGGGCTTTCTTCTTTCATTATTTCTCAAAGCGAATATAAGCCAGAGCAGACCACTAATTACTTTTTAGACTTTGCCAATAATGGCGAAGTACGTAAGCTCAAAAGTGAAATTTGGAATAACCCAATCAGTGAGCATCGTGCTAAATTCACTCATATCTTTGCCGCCACGAAAAGCAATCAGTTACAAATCAGTGCAGCGTTGGTCAATAATAAAACCAGCTTTAAATCCAATGACCGTGGACGGATACGTGATGATACCAATGAAGCGCTCAGCCGCTTTTCAGCTTACGCAACGGATCGAATTGTAATCAGCCCTTCATTTGCTATTGAGGCTGGATTAAAGGCTGATCTACCACTCTCTGGAGTGAGTAAAGTGTACTTACAGCCTCGTATCAATGGTAGGTTAGACTTATCGAAGCGATGGAATATGAATTTCGGCTGGGGCATTTACAATCAGTTCATTACTAGAAATGCCATTATCGATGAAATTGATAATCGATCAGACATTTGGCAGGTTGCCAATGGAAAGAACATCCCCGTTTTGTCTTCAACGCATCATGTAGCAGGTTTTGGTTACCAAGCAAAAACCTTCGAAATCAGTGCGCAGGCCTATTATAAAACCTCATATGGCATGAGTCGATCTAAGCTGGACAGTAGAGGTGAAATCATCACCCTTCAAGGAGAGGCGAAGGCGAAAGGGATTGACGTTTTCATAAAGAAAAGCATTGCTAATCATCAATTTTGGCTTTCTTATTCTTTGGCTCATGTAGAGGAGAGGTTCTTAAACAGAGGAAGGTTTACTCCATTCAGACCAGCACCACAGAATCAATTGCATGAATTAAAGGCAGCAGCAGTGTTTAATCTAAAAGCATTTAAACTGTCCGTTACAAATGTATATGGGTCGGGCTTTGAGAACCGCACAATCGACAGGAGTAAAGAGGTTAACAATAGTTATCTGAGAACAGATATTGCCGCTCAATACGAATTCAACTTTAAGGCCCTCGGCTTAGCAACTGGGATATCGATATTGAATCTTTTCAACAATAGCAATATACGCTTGAATCAGTCGGTCATTGTACCAGATGGGAGCATTGTTAATACAGTGGGGATTCCTTTTACACCAACCCTTTACGCTAATTTCAGATTTTAGCCAAGGTGATTAGTTCTCAAGCAGCAATCTTGAACTTACTGTGATGCTCAAGTTGCATAGGGTGTTGATGTAGATAAAACCCTCCAAAAGGGCTAGCACGAAATAAAGCGAAAGGATTGATCGCTTTTGATTCCATCATATCAGCTTTTGAAGGGGTTAGACAGTACTTATTCCTTACAGGAAAACTCAAGAATATTTGTTCAGCATGATGCTGACTAATCCTTCACTAACCTTACAGAAAACCCATATTGCTTATGGAAATTAGCCAGGACTACCGAATTGAAATCATAATTGATTTGGTAGTACCAAGAATAATCTGGGTTGTACAAAGAGCTAGTCCACCAGAAGGTGTTGAAGCCAGTGTTGATAAAGCTTCCATCCGTATATTCTCTTCTTCCTGCTGGCAAGGCAGTAAAACCACTAGAATTGTTTGCGCCACTATTAGGTGCGTTCCAGTGTGCGTTGCCTCCTTCTTTCATCGTTCCGCCTGCGCTTTGCATTCCGCCTAATTCCTCTACTAATTTTGCCCATTCGCTATCGGTTGGAACATGCCAACCTGCAGGGGCAATGTTTCTGCCGTCAGCGACTGCGAACCAGTTGTAAAGCCTACCATAAGTAGCCAATTGGTCAATATCTTCTGTATTCTCATAATTACTATAAGCAGCCGATGTAAGTCCTACCCATTCTGAATTGTTTGTTACAGTAGGAATCTCTTCGCCATTTCTAAATTTAGTAGTCCGTAAGTTTTCAGCCATCCATGTTTGAGTACCAATTTCTATGGTTTTGTAGGTATAACCATCGTTATCTTTCATTGAACCATAGGAGAGACCGCTGTTAAATTCTGCTGTGCTTACACCATTAGATACATTGCTGCCATCATCTTCACAACTAGTGTTGAACAACACAAGGACAATTGAAAGTAGTAAAGTAAACTTGAATTGATTTGTCATAGGGAGGGTTTAAGCGTAGTTTTTCTGTAAAATTTAATTAAACATAATAGTAATACTTAAATGAAGCACAACCCTAAATTTGGCTACGTCTTAAATACATCTGGTACTCAGTGAGACTAACTTTTACTACCACATTACTACAACAAGTCACCATGAAAGTAAACTTTACATTTCTACTGATTTCTATAAAAAAAATGTCTTAAACACGAGAATATCGATGTATTCATACTATTTTAGCCTAATGAATCCTCAAATGAAGAAGCTCGCTTTACTATTTTTTTTCATAGCCCTAGGGGGTTGTGGATCGGCTAATCAATCAAAGTCAAATTCATCTGAATTCACTCAAAATCCTGCACCTGTCTTCTTTGAGTTACGCACTTATTATTGTCACCCAGATAAGCTAGATGATTTAATGGCAAGGTTTAAAAACCATACTTTGAATTTATTCGAAAAACATGGAATGGTGAATGTAGCTTATTGGCTACCGATGGACAATCAAGACAATAAGCTTGTCTATTTAATGGGTTACCAAAGTCATGAACAACGCGATAAAGCTTGGGAGGCTTTTATGAATGACCCTGAATGGAAAGAGGTTGAAGAGACATCGCAAATGAATGGCCCTCTTGTAGCGTCAATAGTTAACCAGTTGATGACTTACACTGACTATTCACCTCAAATTGAAATTGCCGACATGGGCAAACGTATTTTTTCTCACAGGACTTATTATACTCATGAAGGTAAATTAGAAGATTTACATACCCGCTTCAAAGAGCACACCTTAGAGATCTTCAAAAATAATGGAATAACGAACGTGGTTTATTTCGATTTAGAGGAGAGCGATCCTCAATCAAAAAATGTGTTGCATTACTTCATTTCGTTTCCTGACACTGCTACTCGTACTGCAAGTTGGAAAAGCTTTGGCCAAGATCCTGAATGGACAGAAACCTATGCCAACTCGATTAAAAATGGGAAACTCGTAGACTCCTTAACGGCAGAGTTGTTGCTACCTGTTGACTTCTCTCCGATCAAATAACATCAAAAATTCTCAAACATAAGTAAGGATTAACATTCATATTTGACGGCTTAGATCAGAGACGAAATTTCATTAGAACTCAAAATACAGACATTAAAAGCAAATAGCAACAGTCCAAAAAAGTTGACCTCGGATTCCAAACTATAAATGATATATTAATGCTTTGAAGCAGCTATGACTCTAAACTTTCGCTCTTCATTCAACCTTAATTCAAATCCAATGCGAAAAATTAGCCATTCATTCCTCTTTGCCATTATTATTAGCCTCTTGTCTTTTAGTACGGCCCTTATCGGTCAAGAAAAGAAGCCATTGTCTTTAGCTGACTATGCCCAATGGAACAGCATCAGAGAAGCCAATATTTCACCAGACGGACAATGGACGACCTATTCTTATGCTCCGAACGAAGGTGATTCAAGGCTACACATCCGGAAAGTGGATGGAGATACGGTATATAGTGTTGTGAATGCCAATCGTGTAGATTTTTCTATGGACAGCAAATGGCTTGCCTACCTCATTGACCCATCAGAAAAAGAGGCTGAAAAGCTGAAAAAGAAAGGGGATCCAGTATCAAGTGATTTGCAGCTATACAATTTGACGTCTAACGCAGTTATAGACATTACCAATGCTCGCTCTTTCAGTTTTTCTGAGACCTCTAACTATTTAGCCATTCACAAAAACGCTACCGATAGAAAAGCGGAACACAAGGGGAGTGACCTTATTTTAAAGGATTTGAAAGGCGACAGAAGCTTAAACATTGGTAATGTGGCTAGTTTTCAATTTAATGAGGCAGGAACGCTCTTCGCTTACTTGGTAGATGCTGACGGAGATAATGGTAACGGCCTTTATTTGGTTGATCTCAATGGCCTAAGAACTTGGCCAATACATACAGGGGCATTTTCTTACAGCCAAATGACCTGGAACGAAACAGGAGATAGGATTGCTGTGCTCTTCGGGAATACTGCTGAGGGTAAGGTAGAGAGAGATAATACACTTTTGTGGATTTCGAGTTTAACACAAGGAATGAACGCTACGGGTACTGCCAATACTTTCACTGCATCGAATGATAGTTTCCCTGAAGAAACAGTGATTAGTGAATACAGCGGTTTGACTTGGAATGATAGCAATACACAACTCTTTTTTGGTATCAAGGCTCAGCAAAAGGAAGTGAAAAAGGAAGACGAACTGAAAGCCAATGTGGATGTATGGCATTGGAAAGACGAAGAAGTGCAATCTACCCAGATTATCCGTGCGAGCCGAGACCTTAGGGCTACTTACACGGCAGTGTTGAACCTCTCCAATAAGACTTTCTTTCAATTAGAGAATAGTGAAATGCCGAACATTAACTTCAGCGATAAAAGCCAATGGGCAGTAGGAAGTAATAATACCAAGTATCGAAACGATGTCACTATTCCTGGTGGCTATGCTGATCTTTATCGTATCAATACGAAGACTGGCGCCAAGCAATTAATTAAGGAGCG
>JBLIES010000154.1:0-8451 GCA_047633135.1 Roseivirga sp. | reverse complement strand
AGCTCCAAATTACGACCTGCAAACCAAAAGGCGTCACCAACATTCAGTTTGGCAATAAAGGTTTCTTCAACCGTGCCAATAAAGCCACCTGTAACGTACTTTACTTTGATGGCAGGGTCAGAAACAATAGTACCCATAGAGAGCCTATGGCGCATGGCGGTTCTGCGATTGTTTACCTTGAATTTACCATCTGCTTCTATTTCTACTTTGGCATACTCATCATAAGCACTAAGGCTGTTTCCGCCAGTGGTGATAAACTCCAAACACCATTGCCACTCTTCAATAGTAATGTCTTTGTAAGCATTAGTAGATTTGATTTCATCAAAAAGGCTTTCTTGATAGAAGCCCGGACCTACGGCTAGTGTGACTAAGTACTGTACTAAAACATCGAATGACCTTGTAAGTGGTGTCCTGCTTTCGAATTGCAGCTCATCAATGGCTTCTTGTAGTACTGCCGATTCAATAAGTTCTAATGAATGTGTCGGCAGAAAGTAGATTTTACTGGTGGCCCCAGGTCGGTGTCCGCTTCGACCAGCACGCTGGAAGAACCTCGCAATTCCTTTTGGGCTTCCTGCTTGAATCACAGCATCCACTGGTCGAAAATCAACGCCTAAATCTAAGCTTGAGGTACACACCACACATTTAAGTTTACCAGCATGCAAAGCGTCTTCTACCCATTGCCGAACCTCGTTATCAAGAGAACCATGGTGCATTGCCATTTGCCCAGCCAAGTCGGGTACTTTCTCAATCATTTTATGATACCATATTTCCGTTTGAGAACGTACATTAGTAAACAGAAGAGTGGAGGTGTTTTGATCTAAAATAGGTAGCATTTTGGGCAACATATGAATGCCTAAGTGGCCAGACCAAGGCAGGTCGTTCACCGAGTCAGGCATGATCGTTTCTACAATGATTTTCTTGTCGATCTTGGCTTTAATGATTTTTGCTTTGCTGAAATCGTTACCTAACAAGACCTGTGCTGCCTCATTCAAATTGCCAATGGTAGCAGAAATGGCCCATATTTTAAGAGGGTTTGAACTGATATGCTTTATTCTACTTAAGGCAAGCTCCATTTGCACCCCTCTTTTTCCACCTAAGAGTTCATGCCATTCATCTATAATTATGGCCTTTACGTTTTGGAAAACTTTGTCTGAACCTTTCTGAGCCAGAAGTACATGAATACTCTCAGGGGTGGTGACCAAAGCTGCGGGCATTGACTTGCTTTGTCTTGTTCTTTCTTTTTGAGAAGTATCTCCCGTTCGTAACCCAACTTCCCAGCCTGTTTCTAAGTCTTCGCAAACCTCTTGCATCGCACGCTGAATGTCCTTGGCTAGCGCCCTTAAGGGAGTCACCCAAATCACTTGTAAACCTGTAGACTTCTGTTGGGATTGAAGATGCTCCATTACCACAGCGAGCCAGAGTGCGTAAGTTTTGCCGCTTCCGGTTGGAGCGTTCAAAAGGCCACTTTTACCTTCTAGGTATGCGTTCCATGCTTCTTTCTGAAAATCGAAAGCATTCCAGCCCTTGGATTGGAACCAACTTTCTGCAATGCTCAAGTTTACTTTCATCGTTACTTTTAAGAGGGGAGAACAATTGAGAAACCCGAATTGGTGAATTGTGTTTCTGTTTTTGCAGATTAAACTCCATAAAGTGCCAATAAGGCTTTCAGTTCTTCTAGTGTACTTGCTTCTGAGGCAGGTTTATCTTCTCGCCATCGATTGATTCTGGGAAAACGCAGAGCAACACCAGACTTATGTCGTGGGCTCTCTTGAATTCCTTCAAAGGCAATTTCGAATACTAAATTAGGCTTTACTGTTCTCACTGGTCCAAAGCGTTCGAGCGTATTCTGTTTAACATACTTATCGACTTTTGACATTTCCGCATCGGTAAGCCCAGAATAGGCTTTGGCAAATGACACTAACTTATCACCGTCCCAAACACCAAAGGTATAGTCAGAAAAAATACCAGCACGCCTGCCATGTCCTTTCTGAGCATAAATCATCACACCATCTATCGTCAGTGGTTCGATTTTCCATTTCCACCAGTCGCCTCTCTTTCTTCCCGATCGGTAGGTAGATGTTTTGCGTTTGAGCATAAAGCCTTCTGCAAAATAGGCCCTGGATTCTTTTCTTAGTGCTGCTAAATTATCCCAACTAGTTTCTTCCACCAAAGGGCTGATGAGCAGGTTTGGCTGGTCTTTTACAATTTTCTCGATTACCTTTCTTCTGTCTACTAGTGGCCACTCGCGAATGTCATTGCCTTGATATTCAAGAATGTCATAGACCATAAAGTGAATAGGTGTTTTTTTAAGTAGGCTGGCCGTAAGATTTTTTCTTCCGATTCTAGTTTGAAGTAATGAAAATGGAAGGGGTTGCCCATTCTGAAAAGGAAGTATTTCACCATCTAAAACAGTACCTTCTTCTATCAATTTGGATAAGGGCTTCAGTTCGGGGAATTTATCAGTGATCAATTCTTCTCCTCTCGACCAAAGAAAAATCTCACTATTCCTGACAATAAGTTGACCACGGATTCCATCCCATTTCCATTCCACTTGCCAGTCTTCGATCGCTCCTAAATCTGTTTCGGGCTGTTCAATTGGATGGGCCAGGTAAAAAGGGTAGGGTTTCGAATCGTCATCATTATGATTTTCTTCAATGATCAAATCATGGAAACTCATGGTTTGCGGAGTCCAATCTCCAGTGATACGATGCGCAATTACGGCTTTGTCGATCTCATAGGTTTCTGCAAGGACTCTTACAATAAGCTGCTGTGAAATGCCAATTCGCCAACCGCCAGTGATGAGTTTATTGAAAACTATTCGCTCTTCTCTATTCAAATGAGACCAGGCCTTTGTGATGTAAGCCTTTTTCTCAATTTCTTCCTTTTTTGTTAGACTGATGAGCTCTTCAATCCATTGGGTGAGCGGCTGGTCTTGCTCGGCTATCGGAGAAGGAAGGAGTAAGGCAATAGTTTCTGCTAAATCGCCTACCACATCGTATGACTCATCGAAGAGCCACATTGGGATGAGGGCTTCTTCTGCTGCCCAAACTTTCAGTAGGGTGGTAGCGACTTGGCGTTTTGGTCTGCGGTGAGTGAAAAGCGCTAAAGTCCAGAGTTTGTCAGTATCTGAGCCTGCTCGAAAATAGTCTTTGAGGATACTGACCTTCTCGTTGGTCTTATTGGTTTGATCTAAATCCGTAAAAAGCTGAGCGAAGGCCTTCAATGTTATACATTAAAATGAAGCGTTATAATCAATCCGAATTTCTAATTCTTCCAGTGTGCTTACTGTTCCTTTTAGAAGCTTAGTGCCTCCTTTAAAATATCCTTTACTTCTTTTGATTTCAACAATCGCGTAGTATTCTTGATCTCCTAAATCAAACTGGTAAAAACCTTCTTTGTTAGGGATGATGATATATTTAGGCAGCACGTGCTGCTTTTTTAGCTTCCGTAGATCATAAAAAAGCTGACCTTCTTCTTGATAAGCGGCATCGTCAAGCGCCTCTTTGTTTTCCGCTAAATACAAAAGAACTTTATTTTGAACGGGTGCTGGTTTTTTCACTTCTCCAGTGGTATTTGGCTTGAAATCACCTGTGTATTCCATTACATGACCATAGAAACCACTGATGATTGTCGGTTCGAGAATTCGCTTTGAGATATCAACACGAAAACTGAAGAAGTATTCCTTGTCAGCTTTCTTAGCATCCTTCTTTTTACAACTAGTGACTAAGGAAAATATAATGAGGACTGACAGAATAGTTTTTATGCGCATTGAAATCTCTTTTTGAGGCCACGAAGTAAATAAAATTATTTGACCTAACCTTGGGTTATCGTTTGCTCAAAGGTAAGAAAAAGAGATTTGGCTGAGTATTTTGCAAAATTTAACTGTTGAAGGCTATATCTAAGGCAAAAGAAAGGCACCTACGATGAGGTGCCTTTCACTATCCTAATAAAGTCTAGACTTATTTGTACCAATAGTCAGGCATTACAACGGCTTCTTTGCTCATTGTTTTGCCATTCATTTCCAATACCACAGTGAATGTGGCAGGTTGAACTGGTGAAGTGATGTATTTTGAAGCTTCAATTCTTGAGTCAAGATCTGCGCCACTCATACCAAATCTTTCGTAGCGCTTTCTCATTTGAGTCAGTTGCTCTTCTGATCGCTCTCTCACAATCTCATCCATTCCCCAGATCATGCTATTAAGACCTTCTTTGGCTTTGATGTCTGATTTATAGATTTCTCGCTGTCCTTTGAAGATGCTCACCTTAGCATTTCCTGCTGTCTTTGCATGGAAGTGTACATGAACACCTGCTTGTCGACTCTCGCCATCGAAGTTGATGTATGGAGAAGTTTTACCCATTCCTCGAACCCATTTCACCGCTGGCTGAATATCAAATAAATGCATGTCTGCAGAAGCTACTTGAGCCGTAAGTCCTTGTAAAGGAGTAATGTCTGCGATGAAGATACCTCTGCCATGAGTTGCCACAACCAATTCGTTCTCTCTTGGGTGGATCACCATGTCGTAAGCAGGGTTTGATGGGTAATTATTAGTCAGTTTGGTCCAATTTTTACCAGCATCAATACTTGTATAGATGCTCAGTTCAGTACCTACAAAAAGTAAATTCGGGTTGATATGATCTTCTCTGATTACGTTGACAGGCTCTTTTGGTAAACCAGCAGCAATAGAACTCCAAGTCTTTCCGAAATCTGTTGTTTTATACAGGTGAGCTTCGAATTTATCTCTTCTCATTCCGTTGAAACTAACATAAGCTGTGCCTTTAGTATGAGCAGAAGCTTCGATTCTCGTCACCCAATACTCTGGGTTATTCGGAATGTTAGCATTTAATAATGTCCAATTTTTACCGCCATCGGTTGTGACCTGTACGTTTCCATCATCAGTACCAACCCAAAGTTCATTTGCGTCAATTGGAGATTCTTCAAAAGAAGTAATAGTACCATACTGGATATTACCAGTTCCCGCAGCTTTTACTGGATCATTCTTGGTTAAGTCACCACTGATCTCTTCCCAACTCTCGCCTCGGAAGTTTGATTTTAGCACTTTATTGCCTGAATGATAAATCACATCGCTGTTGTGCTGAGATACTGCAATTGGCGCATTCCAGTTCCAACGCATATTTCTATCTGCGTAACGAATACTTTTGCTTTCGCCAGTTTGTAAGTCTACTCTTTGTATAGGACCGAATTGAGATTCGTTGTATAAATATCTATTAGTGGTTCTGTCTACCACATTGTACATTCCGTCACCACCGCCAGTTCGGCTCCAGTCTTCTAATCCGATGCTACCATTGCGTTTAGAGCTTGGGCCCATTACCGAACCATTGTCTTGAAGACCACCATAAACATTGTAAGGATAAGCCATGTCTACATCGACAGCATAGAACTGAGCCAAAGGAATTTCGTCAGGATGGTACCAGTTTTTACCAGCATCATAAGTGATTCCCATCCCGTGATCATAACCTAAAACGATATGTTCTGAGTCTGCAGGATCAATCCACATGGCGTGATTATCACCTCCAAAGTTGAAGGCACGCCCCCAGTTTTTTCCAGCGTCTTTAGTTTCCCAAACTTGGATACCAATCACATAGACATGATCTGCATCATTTGGGTCAACTCTTACTTGTTGATAGTAGTAAGAAGGTGCACCTCCAATGTCAACCCCATCAGGACTAATTTTAGACCAACTTTCACCACCATCGGCAGAACGATACATTTCAACACCTTTCACTTTTTGGCCACTTTCTAGCGGGATACCAACTTCAAGCATTTTTCTTCTCTCTTTTTCTGAGATGCCGTCAACATTCACGTTTTCAATATTTGCGTACACTACTTTCGGGTTGTTGGGAGCATGTGCAACACCAATTCTACCTAAAAAGCCGGTAGGCAATCCACCCCCTAATTTTTTCCAAGATTTACCAGCATCGGTTGACTTGTATATTCCACTTCCTTCTCCACCTTCGTTAAAGGTCCAAGGGGTTCTGATTTTATCATAAGCGGCAGCAATTAATGTATTAGGATCTTTAGGATCCATACTAACATCGACTACTCCAATAAATTTGCCGTCATCTTTTTTGACTTCTAACACCTTAGACCAAGACTTACCACCATTGGTTGTTTTGTACAAGCCTCTTTCAGCATTGTCTGAATAGAGGTGGCCTAGAGCGGCAACATAAACGGTGTTAGAGTTATTTGGATCTATCAAGATTCTACCAATGTGCTGCGATTCTGGAAGGCCCATATTCGACCAAGATTCACCACCATTTGTTGATTTGTATACACCATTGCCGTAATAAGAGCTACGAGAGTTATTGGCTTCACCGCTTCCCACCCAAACAACGCTAGTGTCTTGTTGGTCAACAGCCACTGCACCAACGGAGATAATATTTTCATTATCGAAGATTGGTTTCCATGAAATACCGTTGTTCACAGTTTTCCAAACACCGCCAGAAGCGGTGGCAGCATATATTACTTTCGTGGCTTTATCTACTACTGCGAGATCGACATAACGCCCCCCTTGCCTTGTAGGGCCTATTTGCCGAAAATGGATGTTGTCGGCAACGTTTGCAGGTACTTTTTGTGCCTGCAAAAAATCAGCTGAAAGGCACAGAAGTATCACTACTGCGCTTAGCAAATGAATGCTTTTATTCATAATAAGTTTCATAAATTTTGATTTGAGCGATGTGTTAAATTAGTGCAAAAATAGTAGCCAGCAAAAAGCAGAATAGAAGATTACATGAATGGTTTAATGATCTTTCTCAGCTTTTTTGATAACACCAATCATCATTGTGTGTTAGACTTTAAGGTAATATTGAACTCTATTTAAAATTAAGCTATGAGCAAATACATTTCGGCTGAAGAAGCGGTTAAAAAGATCAAGTCTGGAGATCATGTCTACATACATACTGCTGCAGCCACTCCTTTGGCTTTGGTGAATGCAATGACCAACAGATCAGATGAATTAAAAGGAGTACAAATATTTCATTTGCACACTGAAGGTGAAGCCAACTACACCAAACCAGAATTCAGGGAGAGCTTTTATACCAACTCATTGTTTATTGGAGGCAATTGTAGAAGTGCTGTAAATGATGGTTTTGCCGATTTTATTCCTTGCTTCTTAAGTGAAGTACCTCTAATGTTCAGGCGTAAAATAATTCCGTTAGACGTAGCTTTAATTCAAGTTTCTCCTCCCGATGTGCATGGATATACCTCATTAGGTGTGTCCGTAGATGCTAGTCTTGCCGCTTTAGAGTGTGCTAAAATTGTTATCGCTCAAGTCAACCCGAATATGCCAAGAACACATGGTGATGGAATGGTCCATGTGCGTAATTTTTCTGCGATGGTATGGAATGAGGACCCTATTTACGAAAGCAAAGCGCATGTGCTTTCTGACACTGAAAAGAAGATCGGGCGTCATATTGCAGAAATGATCGAAGATGGTTCTACGCTTCAAATGGGCATTGGGGCTATACCAGATGCTGTCTTAGCTTCTCTTACAAGCCATAAAGACTTAGGAGTACACACTGAAATGTTTTCAGACGGTATAATTCCATTAATGAAGAGTGGTGTAATCAATAATAGACTCAAGAAAAAACACCCTTACGCTTTAGTTTCGGGTTTTATGATAGGGTCAAGGGCACTTTATGACTTTGTTGATGACAACCCAGCGATTAGAATGCTTGATATTCAGTATGTGAATGATACGCGTGTCATTAGGAGTCATCCAAAGATGATAAGTATCAATAGTGCAATCGAAGTAGATTTAACAGGCCAAGTATGTGCGGACTCGATTGGCACCAGAATGTATTCAGGAGTAGGAGGCCAAATGGATTTTATTCGAGGTGCTTCACTTTCTGAAGGAGGGAAGCCCATTATTGCACTTCCATCTATTACGAGTCGCGGGGAAAGCAGAATTACTTCTTTTCTTAAAGAAGGGGCAGGGGTGGTCACTACGAGAGCTCACGTTCATTATATCGTAACCGAAAATGGAGTAGCTGATTTATATGGTAAACCATTGAGAGCAAGAGCAAAGGCACTTATTGCTATTGCACACCCTCAGCATCAAGAGCGATTAGAAAGAGAAGCAACAGAAAGATTTAAACTTTTATAAGGGTATTCATCGGCACGAGTGTTTGAAAGACAGACATTTTGAGGAAAATATCTTCACTTTAACTACCTTGAATTCCAGCCCCAAACTGGAATTCTTTTTTTTTCAAAATATCCAGAATGATAAAATACTTCTGCTTTTTCTCTTTAACCATTTCTATTAGTTTCTCAGTCTATGCTCAAAAGACCTTAGAGGATCATTTTAATGAAGGGAGGGTCGCCTATGAAGCTAAGGATTACAAGTTGTTTTTGAAAGAAATGGAAACGGTGGATCAAATGCGGCCCAATTACCCCATTGCCATCTATAGACTTGCAGCCGCTTATGCGCTGAA
>JBLIES010000153.1:0-8802 GCA_047633135.1 Roseivirga sp. | reverse complement strand
TAGACTGCCCATTATGAGGTGTATAGGCTGTTTTGAACAAATAATCCCACACACTTAATGTCAATCCAAAGTTTACGCCAGAACGCCTTTCTTCGGGTAAATCATGCGCGTGATGCCACATGTGCATGTTGGGATTATTAAAAATATATTTAAAGACCCCTAGCCTGACATTAATATTAGCATGATTCCAATGACCAACGGCTAAGGTGAATAGATGAACGAAAAAGAAATCATCAATACCAAAGCCAATCATGGCTAGTGGGATATACTCTATCGTTCGGTAAACGATAGTTTCCATCCAGTGATACCTCAAATGTGCCGCAAATCCCATCTGCTCTACTGAGTGATGTACTTTATGAAATTCCCATAATCTCGGAGATGCGTGTAAAAGTCGGTGTGTCCACCATTGTATAAAGTCTCGTATTAAAAACAGTGTGAATAACTGCAGAATTTTAGGCCATAATTCTATGTGAATGGCTATTGTATTGTTTAGACCAAAAATGCTAAGAAAATCATTAAAGAGATTGACGAACACATCTGATAAAGCATTGAATATCAAAAGCGAAAACAAAAAGAAATTAAAAAACATGTAAAAGGCATCCATCCAAAAGTCTTTTCTGAATTTCGGTTGCTCCTTCCGCCATGGTCTGAGTGATTCCCATGCAAAGAAAAATAGCGACACTAGGATCAAACCCCAAAAGTAGTTTTGCCAAAGGGGCTTATAGTCATATTGAAAGGTAATTTCATTCCAAACATAGTTGGCGTACCCCTTATATGATTCTAAAGCCAAATCCCAATATTCTCTTATCATAACAAATCGCTTACCACCACTAAAATAACCATTTACCCATTGTATGAAATAATGTTTTCACTTTATTCACTTACTCCCGTCATTCGGCTCAAAGTTAAAACTCCATAATAATCTAAACCGACATTATGTACAGAAAATTCATTCTGATCTCCTTGACTATTTGTCTTATAGGATTTCAACACACTAGTTTTGCGCAGCGCAGGAATAAGGA
This sequence comes from Roseivirga sp., assembly GCA_047633135.1. Lineage (GTDB taxonomy): Bacteria > Bacteroidota > Bacteroidia > Cytophagales > Cyclobacteriaceae > Roseivirga. The sequence goes on along the minus strand of JBLIES010000153.1, from coordinate 7,780 downwards.
GGCGACTTCACCCGCTCCAGCGCAAGAAAAGCCAGCGAAAAAAGAAAAGGACTATGTAGATTTACTGAAAGACCTTAAGAAGGATGAAGGAATTTTCACGATCTATCAAAACGATGATAAAGTGATGTATGAGATTCCAAAATCGGAATTGGATAAAGATATGCTTTTCGTTACCCGAGTTGTAGCTGTGCCCGATAACTTTAGCGGATTCACTGGCAGCGGCTGGAAAATCATCGAGCAGGTTGTGCAATGGGAAAAGGTAAAAGGAAATATTTTACTGAAAACCATGTCCTATAATAATGTGGCTGACAGCACCGATGCCATTTCGCTTTCCGTAGCTAAAAACAACTTCGCTCCTATTATTGGTTCGTTCAAAATTGAAGGCCAACCCAAAGACTCCCTCGCCTATTTAATTGATGTCACCAAGTTCTTTACTCAAGATACACGCGCTATATCGGCCATGGGAAGTGGATTCAGAACTCAATTTCAAGTAAGAAAATTGGATGCAGATAAAAGCTATCTTTCATCTGCAAAGAGTTTTCCAATGAATGTTGAAGTGCGTCAGGTAATGACTTATGATGCTGGAAAGCCACCTTCTAACGCTCAAACCAATATGATTTCTTTGGAGGTAAGTCAATCGATGATAAAACTACCTGAGAATCCCATGATGGCTAGAATGGCCGATGACAGAGTGGGTTGGTTCACGCAAAGAAACATCAACTACAGTTCACTTAAACTTAAAGGCGATCAACAAACTTTCTTAAAAAGATGGAGATTAGAGCCAAAAGACCCTGAAGCTTATGCTCGTGGTGAACTTGTTGAGCCTATTAAACCAATTGTCTATTATTTAGACCCAGCCACTCCAGAGAGATTTAGAAAGTGGTTCAAGTTAGGTATAGAGGATTGGCAAGTAGCTTTCGAAGCCGCAGGCTTTAAGAATGCAATTATAGCAAAAGAACCGCCAAGCCCTGAAGAAGATCCTGATTGGTCGCCAGAAGATGCTCGTTACTCAACAGTGCGCTACATCGCCAGTATGACCAGAAATGCCGTTGGTCCAAGCACAGCAGACCCTAGAACTGGAGAAATTATTGAAAGTGATATCATTTGGTTCCACAATCACCTCAGGTCATACCGTAATTGGTACATGATTCAAACCGGTGCAGCCAATCCCCTCGCCAGAAGTCTTAATGTTCCTGAGGATGAAATTGGAGAAATGATGCGCGCAGTGATTGCCCATGAAATTGGTCATGCATTAGGTTTGCCACATAATATGAAAGCGAGTTCGTCCTATCCTGTTGAGAAACTTAGAGATCCAGCATTTACTTCAGAATACGGTGTTGCTCCTACCATAATGGACTACGCCAGGTTAAATTATATCGCCCAACCTGGTGATGGTGTCACAAGGTTTATCAGAAAAATTGGCCCCTATGATAAATATGTCATCAACTGGGGTTACCGATTTATCTCTGAAGCTAAAAACCCTAAAGACGAACTTAACAAATTAGATCAATGGATTTTGGATAAGGCCAACGATAGGATGTTTCGTTTTGGAAGTAGCAATGGATCTAACCCAGAAGCACAAACAGAAGATTTAAGTGATAACTCGGTAAAAGCCAGTATGTATGGTATGGAAAACCTAAAAAAGGTGGTACCAAATTTACTAGAATGGACAACAACACCGGGTGAAAACTTTGGTGAAACAGAAGAAATTTATGGTGAAATCATAAGCCAATGGAGGCGCTTTACCGGCCATGTTGCCACAGTAATTGGTGGTGTCACTGAAGACTTAAAATCGACCGATCAGGCAGGTGCGGTTTATAATGTAGTCAGCGAAAAATATCAGAAAGATGCAATGGCGTGGATGCATAAATATGCCTTGAATACTCCTGAATGGCTTTTGGATGAAACATTGTTAAGAAAATTAGAAAACTATGGCGCGGTAAACAGAATTAGAAGTACGCAGTCAAGCTTTTTGAGTTCTTTGCTTGACCCTACCAGAATGCAACGTTTAATTGAAGCAGAAGCTTTCAAAGGCAGGGATACCTATACGATTTACCAATTGTTTTCTGAGTTAAGGGCTGGTTTATTCTCAGAGTTAGCATCTGGAGAGAACATCGATACGTACAGAAGAAACCTTCATCGTGCTTTTGTTGAAAGAATGGAATACCTTATGACCAACGATTCTAATGCCTTTCAGGCCCGTCAAGTTGATATTGCGCAATCAGACATTCGGCCTGTGGTTAAAGCGGAACTTAAAGCACTCAAAGCTGAGATTAAATCAGCACGTTCTAAATTCTCAGACCGTGCCAGTACTTTACATTTAGATGATTTAATGGATAGAATTGACTTGATTCTTGACCCTAAGTAAAACTTCAGTCTCCTTGTATAAAAGAAGAGGGCTCCGCAAGAGCCCTCTTTTTGGTTTATAGCACTTTTTTAAGTGAGCCTAAGACCACATCCTATTTTCATTCAAATGATATCAGGAATCACCTGTGCGGAACACTCTTGATATCATCTAAAAGAAGAAGGTTATTCTTTCCTCTGTTTGGTTACTTCAAATTGAATTCAAACAACTTTCAAAACCGTTTCTTACCACTCCTATATTTGGCTTTGTTATCAGATGCTCTTTAAAGTATATTACCCGTTGAATTTAATCACAAACCAAAGCGTATAGAATGAAACTACTATCTATGAAAACCATTCGCGCGGTTTTTCTTTTTCTTTTGTCAGTAGCTTCCCTTGACTTAATGGCTCAAAGCGATCCAACGGGACAATCGGCAGTTACTAGAACATTTGCTATCACCAATGCTACGGTGATTCAAGCGCCTGGTAAAGAATTAAAAGGAACTACCGTAGTGATCAAAAACGGACTAATCGAAGCCGTTGGTACTAATGTTACAATCCCGAATAATGCCCAAGTAATTGATGGCGAAGGAATGTATATTTATTCCGCCTTTATTGATGGCTTAGCCAACACAGGTGCTAAAAGGCCTGAAAACGTACCAAGACCCAACAACTTATTCTCTCCTGATCCACCAAACGACTATGCTGGTATTACACCGGAAAATAGTGTTGTGGAACAAATCGATATTTCTAGTAGCACTATCGGCTCCATGAGAAAAGAGGGTTTTGCCATTTCTCATACCGTACCTTATGGCAGAATGTTGCCTGGTAGCGGCTCTTTGATTCTTCTTGGAGAAAAAAGCCATGTAGATGAAATATTAATGATGAAAGATGTAGCCATGTATACCCAGTTTACTGGTGCTCCCGGAGCTTATCCTGGTAACGTATTAGGTATTATGGCCAAATGGAGAAATCTATACAGAAATGCTGAGAACAATAAAAAGCATTATGATGCCTACGCTGAAAACCCTAGTGGTTTAGAAAGACCTGAAAGAGACAGAGTCACTGAAGCTTTTTTCCCAGTTGTATCACGAGAAAAACCAGTCTTCTATGATGTCTCTGATGTATTAGAAGTTCAAAGAGCCATAAGGTTGCAGAAAGAACTTGGCTTTAAGCTAGTGGTAGGTAATGTGCAGCAAGCCTGGGATATCGCTCCTATGTTGAAAAGCTCTGGTGTTGGCGTTTTCTTATCTTTAGACTTACCCAACATGCCAAAAGAGTTAAAAGAAAAAGAAAAAGAAGAAATGACTGAAGAAACCATGCAGCTTGAAGCTAGAAAAATGGAATTCTGGAAAAAATATGCTTCTCAGGCCTCTGTACTGTCTGCCTCAGGCGTCACATTCGGTTTCTCTTCAATGTCCGCGACCAGCAGTAAGATTAAAGCTAACCTGTTGACCCTGATCGAAAATGGTTTAAGTGAAAGCGATGCTTTAGCAGCACTTACAACTAATGCCGCTTCTCTATTAGGGATAGAAAAAGTAGCTGGTTCTGTTGAAAAAGGCAAAATGGCTAACTTAATGGTGAGCAACGCACCTTATTTCACTAAGGATTCTCAAATCAAGTTTATGTTTATCGATGGTGATAAATATGATTATGAAATCAAAGAGAAAAAAGAAGCTGCTAAGGGTGACGCAGCAGGTTCAACGGCTAATGTTGATGCCATTGTAGGATCTTGGTCTTACTCTTTCGAAACACCTCAGGGTGACACCTCAGGTAAAATGATCATTAAAAATGATGGTGGCACATTGACTGGAGTATTAACAAGCAGTGACGGTTCACCAGATTCAGACATGCAGGATGTTACATTTGTAAATGGAACCCTAACATTTGCCATCTCTAGAGACGCTGGTGGACAAAGTATAGAATTAGTTGTATCAGGTGCAGTGACAGGAAAACAATATGACGCTGAAATATCAATAGCAGCATATAATTACTCTACTCCCTTGACTGCCACCAAAGACGGACGATAAACGCAGAAAGAAATGAAAAAATATATATTCATATTATCACTTATACTCTTTACGGGCTTTATCGCAAATGCTCAAGTAAAGAAGGGAGATCTTTTAATCAAGAATGCTACAGTATTAACAGTGACCAACGGTACACTTCAAAATACAGATGTATTGGTTCGTGATGGTAAAATCTCAAAAATTGGAAAAGGCATCAAAGCACCCAAAGGGGTTCAAGAAATAGATGCTACTGGCAAGTTCTTAATGCCGGGAATTATAGACGCACATTCACACATCGCATTAAGCGCAGTAAATGAAGGGACAAGTCAAGTAACTGCCGAAGTGCAAATGGGTGATGTTATTGATCCTTTTGATGTCTCTATTTATAGAGCATTGGCAGGTGGTGTCACTTCTACGCACCAGCTACATGGGTCTGCCAATGTAATTGGTGGAGAAAGTGAAACTTTGAAACTGCGTTATGGCACAACCAACCCAGAGGATTTGAAATTTGAAAATGCACCAAGAACAATCAAATTCGCGTTGGGTGAAAATCCAACGAGAGGTGGACGTGCTCGTGGTATTCAGCCTTCAAGTCGTATGGGTGTTGAAGCAATGCTTCGCAACTCATTCACCGATGCTCAAAACTACAGAACTACTTGGAATGCTTACAAAGCAGATAAAAACGTTCGTAAAGTAGCCCCTGAGTATGACCTAAGAATGGAGACTTTAGTGGATATTCTTGAAGGTAAAGTTTTGGTGCATTGCCACTCTTACAGAGCGGATGAAATTTATATGTTGATGAAAGTCTTTGCCGATTTCGGAATTAAGAAATTGACTTATCAGCATGCCAATGAGGCGTATAAAGTAGCGCCAGAGTTAGCTGAATTTGGTGCAATGGCATCAGTTTTTGCAGACTGGTGGGCATATAAGCTAGAGGTATACTACTCTACTGCTTATAACGCCACTATTTTAACAAGAAACGGTGTAACTACTTCTATCAATTCTGACTCTGGTGAGTTAATCAGACACCTCTTCCATGAAGCTGCTAAAACGCAAAAATATGGCGATTTAAGCGATGATGAAGCGTTATCTCTGATCACTTTAAACCCAGCAAAACAATTGGGAATTGACAATAGAGTTGGTTCAATTGAAGTGGGCAAAGATGGTGATCTTGCAATTTTCGAAGGACATCCATTGTCTGTTTACGCGATACCAATGATGACCTTTATTGATGGCGTTAAGTATTTTGACCGTGCAACGGACAAAAACGACCAAAGAATTTATGTTAACCCTGAGCAATCTGTTGAGAATGTAACTATTTTCGATAGAGAAGATCAGCACAGGTGCATGGAAACTGAAGTGGTAAGCTTTGCAGCCTTATTTTCTAACAAACAATGAAAGTAGCTATGAAAAGAGTATTTCAATTATTAATAATCGCCTTAATGGTTCCGCTTCTTTCTTTTGGACAAGAAGATGACCAAGTAATGAAGGCAAGAGGCGGCAAGTTCGCACTCACCAACGCTAAAATTTATACAGTCACTAACGGAATCATAGAAAACGGTACATTAATAATCAATAATGGTGTGATCGAAGCAGTTGGTGCCAATGTAAAAATACCAGCAGATGCTGAAGTAATTGATTGTAAGGGCAAAGAGATTTATCCGGGTATGATCGATTCAGGTACAAAAGTAGGTATTGCAGAAATCAGCAGTGTTGACGTATCTAATGACTTTAACGAAAGCGGGGCTTTAACTCCTCAAATGCAAGCATTGAGTGCTGTAAACCCTAATTCAGTTATAATTCCTGTGACACGAGTAAGTGGTGTAACTACGGTTTGGACAGCTCCTTCGGGTGGTGTTTTACCCGGAACAGCCGCTGCAATAAACCTTTTTGGTTATACTCCAGATCAAATGTTTGCGGGTGGCAAGGGAATCATCATGAATTTCCCTTCCTCCAGTAGCGGAAGAAGAAGAAGATCTCCAGAGGACATCGCCAAAGCAACTGAAAGGGCCTTGAAAACTGTCAACGAGGCCTGGGACAAGGCTGAGCTTTATGCTAAAATTGAAGGATCAGAAGGTGTTAGAGATTATCCTGAAATCGAAGCTTTAGTACCTGTTGTAAAAGGAACAATGGGCTTGTTTATTGAAGTAAATGCTGCCAAGGATATTTTAACTGCTTTAGAGTGGATTAAGGATCGAGGTTACAAAAACGTTGTTTTAACTGGTGTTGCAGAAGGATGGAGAGTTGCAGACAAAATTGCTGAAGCAAAAATCTCTGTAATAGCCGGCCCTGTTCAGTCTATTCCAACACGCGGTTCTGATCGTTATGATGCGGCTTACGCTAATCCTGCTGTCATGTCGAAAGCAGGTGTAAAAGTAGCCATCAGAACTGGTGATACTGAAAACGTTCGTAACCTTCCTTACCATGCTGGATTTGCAGCGGCATATGGCATGGGCAGAGAAGAAGCGTTAAAGGCAATTACAATCAATGCTGCCGAAATCTTAGGGGTTTCAGACAAAATTGGCTCGATTGAAGTAGGTAAAAAAGCAAATGTATTTGTTGCTACTGGTGATCCATTTGAAACAGCTACTAAAATCACGAATGTGTTCATTGATGGATATTTAATCCCAATGACTTCTCAGCAAATCAGATTATATGATGAATTCTTAAACAGAACTCCAGGTGTGAAGAAAAACGATCCTGCTATTCAAATTAAGAAGAAATAGATTTACTAAGAATATTGAAAGCGACTCGAAAGGGTCGCTTTTTTTATGTCTAATTTAAAATAGCAATTCGCGACAGCCAATTATAAAAACTTCTACCTCATTATAACTATGTTGTTTAACTTAGAACACAGCAAACAATCCACAATATGAAATCAACCCTACTCACCCTACTCCTACTCATTTCAATTAGTAGTTTCGGGCAAAAGAAAATACTTGACCACTCAGACTTCGATATCTGGAATGTTATTCAGAATGATAGAATTTCTAGAGATGGAGAATACGTTATGTATTCACTTCAAAAAGGGGAAACAGATAGCCACTTAAAAATTAAAGACGGAGCAGACAACTTAGTATTTGAACATGAAAGAAGCGAAAGTGGGCGATTTACTTTCAATTCAGATTTTGCAATTTTCAATATAAAGCCTTGGCAATATCAAGTGATAGAAATGAAGAGAAGCAAAGTGGACAAAGACGATATGCCCAACGACACTTTAGCCATTTATAATATCAGGCAAAAGTCCCTGACCAAAATCCCAAATGTTAAAAGTTATAAAATGCCATCGAAATGGGGTGGGTATTTGGCCTATACACTAGCAAAAAGTGAAGTGAAAGGTAAAAAAATGAGCAGTAAAAATGGCTTTCACTTAATCATCAGAAACTTAAATTCTGAACAACAGGATACCCTCAAGTATGTCACCGACT
>JBLIES010000152.1:0-8900 GCA_047633135.1 Roseivirga sp. | reverse complement strand
TCCTGTATCTCTGGAAGTTCGATTAAGGGTAATTTCGTAACATAACCAATCACCTTTAAGCTATTCATATCGATTGTAAATTGCGCCACTCCCGTAGCGTTCTCGAAATATTCTTTGCTTTCAGATGTATATAAAGTACTACCTGTACTGAAAGTAATAAGTACTGAATTATCCTCATTTTCTATTACCTCAAAAGATGAGTTGACAGGCGGCAGAAAAACATCGGACAAAAATTTGAATAGCGGAAAGCTTTTAATGAAACTGCCCTCCGCATCGTAGACATAGAGTTGATAGGCATTCCCTGATGTCAAGATATAAATACGACCAGAATCTCCCAAAAAGCCAAGCCCAAAATTAGCATTACCAAGAAGGCCTGGCCCTTGACCCTGCTGAGTGATTTTCTTTTCTATATTCCCTAAACTGTCTAGTAGGTAAAAACTGAGCTTGGGAAATTGAGATGCCAAGATTTTATTTTGATGGATCTGGTCGGTCTCTATAAAAAGATTGAAGTAGTGAATACTGTCGCTCAGCTTAATAGTATCAAGGAGCAACACATGCTGGTCTAACTGCGCTAAAAAATCAGTACTGAAATACTCATTTTTGGAGGATTCTTTTTTATCACAAGAGACAAGTATCAAGAGATAAATTAAAAAATATATAAGGCTGTTTTTCATATCGTTAAGGCCAATTAGCGGTAAACCCATTGGCAATTTAAAGGTAACTTATTGCTCACTTATTACATCTCCAGTACAACAATCCCATGGAGAACCAAAGCATAAAGGCTCTGCTTTATAATTTACCGTTATCCAAACCAAAGTTTCCACAAGCCCTCCTGAAGCTTGACTCAATGGCTTTTGTGTTGATAAAAGGCAGGTTGTTAAGATTAGAATACGTAGAACAAGATAGAGACCAAATTATCAAATCATATTTATCCAAGGTATCAAAATAATTTTATTAGGTAAGGTCAACATGATCTTAGCTACGCCACTAAAAGAGTGAAAAGATCGCTACGAGATGACTTCAACAATGGCCATATGCAATTCAAGACAGCTTCAGTATTTCTGAGCGTCATTCCCAGTTTAAATGGGAATCTCCGTTTCACCGCAAAACTTCAAACAGACGGCCTCTTTCGGATTCGCCCATAAAGGCTCACCTCAGAGTGACGGTGAATCATATTGAGCACTCCTTTTTACCATAAATCTCAAAAAACATTTCAATTTCACATTTTTCTATACCTTTGCATTTCCTCAAGGGTTTTTGAAATCAAAAATGGTTTCAAGATTAAAAGGGAATCGGGTGTAAATCCCGGACAGTCCCAGCTGCTGTAATCCTATAAAAAAGGTGTCTGAAATTTGCCACTGCTCGAATCATCGAGTCGGGAAGGCTCAGTACACTAGGAGAGTCAGAAGACCTGCCTTTGTAACGTTCTACTAAATGCTCTCTGCGGAAGAGTTTCTGGCATGATAAAGACTGAAAACTATAATACCCACCGCAGGACGGTATATATTCTGCTGTGTTTCCTCATTGCTGGGCTGAGTGCCTGCAACCCAAATTCGAAAACTGTCAAAGAGTTTTCCAATTTCGATCCATCCCAAGACTATTTTCCAAATAAGCTAAGCATTGAACATGCCGTGGGGTTCGATATTGTCTATGAAAACCACTACAAAGTAATTCACCTTTTCCGGCATTATAACGACCTTGTAGACACGGTGAGTTATGCCTTAGTGCAAAAAGGAACACCTAGTCCAGAGGGTTTCGATCAATTGCATACGTTACAGATTCCCATAGAACGAATTGGTGCGGTATCGACCACCCACCTCGGTATGTTTGAAAAACTTGATGCCCTGGCTCAGTTGTCAGGAATTGAATCAAGGGTTTATGTCTCTAGTGAAAAAATCAAATCCTTAGTGGAAGATGGAGAGATAAAAGAGTTAGCGGCTTCTGGAGTTCTCAATGTGGAGCAAACGATCGCCAATCAAACCGAAGTCCTTCTAGGGGTGGGGTTTCCCAATTCACAAAACGACAGTTATCAAGAACTAGAAAATGCGGGTGTGCCCGTATTGCTCAATGCAGATTGGCAAGAAAAAGACTTGCTGGGTCGTGCAGAATGGATGAAACTGATTGCTGCACTTATCAACAAGGAAGAATTTGCCCAAAAGGTTTTCATGCAAATCGAAGAAGAATACAAAACGGTTTTAGCGCAAGTACAAAGTGAAGTGACTAATTCTCCAACCACGATCACAGGCGTAGCGCAAGGCGATGTTTGGCATGTGGTAGGTGGGAAAAGTTTCGCGATGAATGTGCTCAATCTTGCCAAAGTCAATTACCCTTGGAAGGCTGATACCTCAACAGGAAGTTTGAAATTAGATTTCGAGACTGTCTACCAAATAGGGCTTACTGCAGATTATTGGATGACCCCAAGCAATGCTAAAACTTTGGACGAAGTGTTGCTTCGCGACAGTCGTTATGCGGATTTCAAATCATTCAAAAGCGCGAATATCTACAATGTGTATGGTCGATACACAGAAGGCGGTGGGAATGATTACTATGAGTCTGCAGTTGTTAATCCACATATTGTGCTCAAAGATATCGTTAAGATATTTCATCCCGAGCTCCTACCAAATCATCAATTGGTTTACTACAACCGACTTAAATAAGCCCGTTGAGAAATGCTAAAACTTTAGAATCGAGCCTCGTTATAAAACGAGACTTCAGCTGGAAGATGATCATTTTAATGATCATTGGGTTGATCGTGCTTTTTATGCTAGACATCGCCTTAGGCTCGGTTACTATTCCCTTGTCCGAAGTTTGGGCTTCTTTATTGGGCACATCTGATAACGATGCTTTTTCGAGCATTGTCCTAAAAATCAGATTACCTAGGGCGATTACTGCAATTTTAGCTGGTAGTGCGCTGTCTGTTGCCGGTTTACAAATGCAAACACTTTTCAGAAATCCATTGGCAGGACCATCGGTACTCGGTATTACCGCAGGAGCAAGTTTAGGAGTAGCCGCTGTAATGCTGGCCACTGGTAGCGCCACCACAGCCTTTGCCATTCGCCAACTCGGAATAGGCGGAAGTTGGTTGATTATTCTTGCTGCTACTGCAGGAGCAATGCTTGTCCTTTTGATTATTCTGGCGATCTCATTTAAAATAAGAGACAACGTAGTCATGCTGATTGTCGGAATTATGGTGGCCAATATTACCATTGCTATTGTCAGCATTTGGCAGTATTTCAGCGATCCAGAGCAAATTCAAGAATACATCCTTTGGACATTCGGTAGCCTTGGTGGAGTCACCAACGAGCAGCTTAAAGTGCTCAGCTTGATTATTGGTATTGGAATTTTAATGACTTTTTTCACTTCAAAAAGTCTCAATGCTCTCCTTTTAGGAGAAGAATATGCAGAAAGTATGGGTTTGAATGTCCGCTGGACGAGAATCGCCATCATTGCCATCACCAGTGTTTTGGCAGGATCAATCACAGGTTTTTGCGGACCCATCGGCTTCATCGGCATTGCAGTACCTCATTTAACCCGAAGCGCATTAAACACTTCAGACCATAAAGTATTAATACCTGCAACGGTACTTGTCGGGGCTATTCTAATGCTCTTCTGTGACTTGCTGGCCAAAGTACCCGGCAGTCAAACTGTATTACCAGTAAATGCCATAACCGCCCTGGTAGGGTCACCAGTGGTGATTTGGATTATTCTTAAACGCAGAAATCTAAAACGAAGCTTTTGAGTTTACCTAAATCCATATTGACCACAGGGAACTTGAGCGTTGGCTATAATGCCAAACAACCGCTGCTATCTCATTTAGATTTAAGACTGAATGCGGGTCAGCTTACCTGCTTACTAGGTGCGAACGGCACTGGAAAATCGACTCTTTTAAGAAGTCTCAGCGGACTTTTAAAAACTCTTGCTGGAAACATCAACATTGATGGCCATCCCCTCTCTGGGCTTTCGGCTAAAGAGAAAGCCAAATTACTCAGCCTGGTTTTTACACAAAATATTGCCCCTGGTAATCTTACGGTTTACGCCATGGTGTCGTTAGGAAGGTTCCCTTATTCAAGCTGGATGGGCAGCTTAAGTGAAGTAGACAAAGCAGTCATTGATTGGGCACTGAACGTGACAGGCACCACTAATTTCGCCAATAAACACACTGATGAATTGAGTGATGGCGAAAGACAAAAAGTGGTAATTGCCCGTGCTTTGACCCAAGACACACCCGTGATATTTTTGGATGAACCCACTGCCCACCTGGACCTACCCACAAGGATAGAGATTTTCGATCTGCTCAAAACTTTGGCAAAAGAAGAGGGTAAAAGTATTTTGATGACTACCCATCATTTAGATTTAGCCCTTCACCAAGCAGATCAAGTTTGGTTGATCGATAGAAGTCGTCAATTCCACCAGGGTGTCCCTGAAGACTTAGTACTCAATGGCGCAATAGAAAGAGCCTTTGCTCATGAGGGCCTTTTATTTGAAAAGGAAACCGCCAGCTTTAAAAAACCTAATGAAGGGAATAAACCCATCGCATTAATTGGCTCAGGTGTCTATTATCAATGGACCAAAAATGCATTAGAAAGAAACGGATTTTCATTGGCTGAAGAAGCCATCACCAAGATTTACGTGAATGAAAAAAACGTAAACCCTTGGCGTTTGGTGCCAATCGAATCTGAATTTAAATCACTTGAAAAACTACTTACAACACTTAAAACTACTTATGAAATTTAAAAATTTAATCGCCTTAGCCCTTTTCGGAGCTGCGCACCTGGTAAGCGCTCAAGAAGAAGGAGTGCGTGACCTGGGGCAGGTTGTTGTTACTGGCACTAGGTTGGAAATACCAATTGAGCAATCGGGTAAAATGATCTACAAAATATCAGCGGCAGACATTGAAAAATCAGCCGGTAGATCGGTTGCAGACTTATTGAACCTTGTACCTGGTATACAGATAGATGGCAATTTTAGTACCCCTGGTGCAAATTTAGAGTACTATGTTCGTGGAGCGAGAAGCCGCTATACTCTGATTTTAATAGATGGCGTTCCTATTAATGATCCCACTGCTATCAGTCTATTTTATGACTTACGATTATTACCTACTAGTCAGGTAGAATCGATAGAAGTCCTCAAAGGTGGCGTAAGCGCACTTTATGGAAGTAACGCAGCTGCTGGTGTCATCAGTATTAAATTGAAGGAAGCCCAAGACAAAAAAGTAGGCGGGTCAATAGATACAAACACTGGTTCATTCGGTTCATTCGGTGCCAGCGGAAACCTCAGTGGCAAATCAGACCGATTAAAGTACTTTGTATCAGGCAGCCATAAATCTGTCAATGGTTTTTCAGCCGCTGAAGATACAGATGATGACCCCAACACTCAATTCGATGATGACTCTTTCGAAAGTCAAAATGCTTTATTGAAAGTGGCCTATCAGTTTGATGATGCTTTCTCGGTAGACTTATTAGCTGGATACGATAGATTCAATGCTGATTTCGATGCGTTTGCTTTTACAGATGATCCCAATAATAACTCCAACAACAGCCAATTCAGAATTGGTATTGCTCCGCAGTTCAAATACAATGGGGGAACATTGAAGCTTAACGCTGTTTACAACAACAGCGAGCGCGAATTCAAGGGGAGTTTCCCATTTACCTATGCAGGTCAAAATCTTCAAATCGACCTGACCAATGAGATGGTATTCAACGAATACGTTAAGGGAATTTTCGGATTGAATTTGCAAAAACTTACGGATGATTCTGAAGGTCAAAATGCTGACTTTACCATTTTAGACCCTTTTGCCTCTGTCATTTTCGAAACAGAGAATGGGATTAACCTGCACTTTGGCGTACGACTGAACACCCATAGCGACTATGATAATCGCGTGGTCATGACTGTTAATCCTTCATGGTTAATCGCTTTAGGAAATGACAATAAGCTTAAGCCATTCGCTTCACTGTCGTCTTCTTATAACACGCCCTCATTGTACCAAATCAACAATGATTTCTTTGGCAATGAAAACTTAAAACCAGAAGAAACTATCAATTTCGAAACTGGCCTTTCATTTTACGCTAAGGAGAACTTGACAATGAATTTTGCCTTTTTCAATCGCTCTGAGCAAAGTCCTATAGATTTCGTTTCGCAGTTTGACGATGCAGGTAACTTCGTAGGTGGTTCATATGTGAACTTGGCAGCAAGCAGAAATGTAAAAGGAATCGAGTTTGACTTTAATTTGAAAATGAGCAGTAAAGCCACTGTGTCTGCTAACGTTTCTAGTTTGGCCACCGACAGAGATGATCTGTTCTTCAGAATACCGAAGCAAAAATTTGGGATGGGATTTGATTATGCACCCACCAGTACTAGCTCTGCAAGGTTGAGCTATAATTATACTGGCGAGAGAAGAATTAACTCGTTTTCTGAAAATACATTAGAAGCTTTTGGTCTTGTAGATCTATCGCTCCGACAGCAAATAATCGCTTCAAAACTATCCGTCTACGGAAGTCTTAACAATGTATTAGATACCGAATACATTGGCGTTTTAGGCTTTGAAACCATGGGCAGAAATTTCACATTGGGTGTTTCAATGAATTTCTAAAACTGATTTCTGCTTTGTTTTTTTTGGGAATGGATGGGGTCTTATCAGTTGATCCCATCCATTGCTTTTTACCGTATAGTCAGTCGGGTGACAGGTTCAACTATTGAAACGAACTCTAATCACCCAAAGTAAGTTTACCAGACAACGATAACACGGATATGAAGAAAACACTCAACATATGGTTCTTTACACTATTAGTTTTAATAAGCTGTAGCCAACCCAATAGTACATTCGCTGTTTCAGCGACTGCCCCCGATCACAAAATTTGGGATGAACTTCTTAAAAAACATGTCCGATCAGATGGCTTTGTAGATTATAAAGGCATGATTTCAGAAAAAGCCAAACTAGAAAAGTACTTGGCCCTTCTCAGTAGCAATGCCCCTAACGATTCCTGGTCGAAGAATGAAAAACTAGCCTATTGGATCAATGTCTACAATGCCTTTACGGTAAAGCTTATCGTGGATAATTATCCATTAGAGAGCATAAAAGACCTGAATCCGATGATCAGCATTCCAACAGTCAATACCATTTGGGCCAAAGACTGGTTTCAAATTGGTGGAGAAGATTTTAGCTTAGACAGGGTTGAGCATAAAATCTTAAGGAAGGATTTCGAAGAGCCTAGAATCCATTTTGCTGTCAACTGCGCATCCTATTCTTGCCCGGTTTTAAGGCCAGAAGCTTTTACAGCAGCCAAAGTCGACAAACAATTGGAAGAGCAGGCCATTAACTTTATCAATGATCCTAAGAGAAATCAAATCACCAAAGACCGTATCGATGTTTCCAAAATCTTCAGCTGGTTTGGTAGCGACTTCAACAACGGCCAAACTTTGATTCAATTTTTGAATAAATATTCAAAAGTTAAGATCGATGAAAACGCTCAAGTCAAGTTCATGGATTATGGCTGGAGTTTGAACGATGCTTCGAAAAAGTAGGATAAACAGAGATAATCAAAAGAAATTTCAAGTAAAGGCCAACAGCAAGTCTATTGGCCTTTACCTTTTTAGCTAGTTTCGTTATACTTGCTGCTTCTAAGGGAATGCTCTTAAACTATGCAAAGAAAGGTCACATCAATTTTCATTTTACTCTCCACAGTACTTCTACTTTCGTTCGCCACTTTAGACAGTTCAGACTCGAAGAACCCCATTGCAGAATTACCTGTAAAAAGAGTATTGACGAATAAAGATTCTGACAATCCAGCCCTAGAGCCCATCGACAGAATGATGAAAAGGGTGATGACCAGTTTAAAACTCACAGGGGCCACCGTGGGTGTGGTAAAAGATGAAAAACTCGTTTATACCAAAGGCTTTGGCTATGCAGATAAAGAAAATCAGAAGGCTGTTGATCCATCGAGTTTATTTCGAATCGGCAGCGTTTCAAAACTTATCACTGCCATCGCCATTCTCAAACTAGTCGATGATGGAAAAATCGGTTTAGACGATTATGTTTTCGGAGAAGATGGAATTTTGAAAGGAAAAAAATATAGCGGTATCCAGAATCGGAATCTCTATAAAATTAAAGTCAAGCATTTACTCAACCATACTGCCGGCTGGAGTTTAATCACCTATGGCGACCCGATGTTTATCCCGAAAAAAATCCATAACATGGATAAGGTAAACTACCCCATCGATTTCGATGAAGTAATTCATTTTGTGATTACCAGACATCTACCCTACAAGCCCGGAACACATTACAATTATTCTAATTTTGGCTACTGCTTATTGGGTAGGGTGATAGAAGAGAAAATGGGCCAAGATTACGAAGCCTGGGTTCAGAAAAACATCCTCAAACCTAATGGAATCAATAATATGTTGATCGCTGGCAACTTCGAGAAAGACAGAGTAAAAAATGAGGTAAAATATTACGATTACAGTCCAGATAACAAGGCATTGGCCTACAACGGCTCAGGGAAATTAGTAGACAAACCTTACGGTGCCGATGATATTGTAATGCTCGGCCCTGCTGGTGGATGGCTCTCTAATTCTATTGATATGATGCGCCTTTTAGTGATGGTAGATGGCTATTCTAAACGCTATAAAGATATTCTGTCTAAGGACAGTATGGATAACATGATCAAAGGTGTGGGCGGAGTAAAACAACCCCTTGGTTGGCGAAATGTTGATGGAGAACATTGGTATAGATCCGGGACACTATCGGGTACATCAGCATTGCTTACCCGCGACTTAAATGGAATTTCTTGGGTAATCATCTCAAATACTACTCCCCGAAGAGGCAGCTTCTGGAACACCAGCCGCTGGGCTTTGCGCGAAGCTTTCAAAGAAATCAAAAACTGGCCAAGCACCGATTTGTTCGA
>JBLIES010000151.1:0-8945 GCA_047633135.1 Roseivirga sp. | reverse complement strand
ATCAGAAACCCAGCTCCGACACATCGAGGAGAAAAGCTCAGATGGTGGAAATCAATTACCAGAAAAAAGTTCGCACTAACTACTAACTCAAAGAAATGCACATCATACCAGCCATAGACATCATAGACGGTAAATGCGTTCGGCTTACGCAAGGCGATTATAACCAGAAGAAAGAGTATGCTTCTGACCCTTTACTGGTGGCTCAAGCTTTTGAAGCAGCGGGCATTAAAAGGTTACATGTTGTAGATTTAGATGGCGCCAAGGCGAGCAAAATCGTTAACCAAGCAACATTGGAGCGCATCGCTAAGAATACCACGCTCGAAGTTGACTTTGGAGGAGGCATAAAGTCAGATGCTTCGATTGAGCTGGCTTTTGACTCTGGTGCTAAGCAAATTACAGCGGGCAGTATTGCGGCCAGTAATAAGCCCTTAGTGCAAGATTGGATTAAGAAATACAGTGCTGAGCGCATCATCATCGGTGCCGATGTCATGAACAATGAAATCCGCACGCACGGCTGGCAACACGGGTCGGGCCTCAATATTTTCGACTTCCTGGAAGACTACGTTGCCGCAGGCGCAATCTATGTCATCTGTACCGATGTAAGCAAAGATGGCCTGCTGCAAGGCCCTTCATTCGAGCTTTACAAGGAATTGATGCAGCGTTTCCCTTCACTTAAACTCATCGCTAGTGGAGGCGTTTCGTGCATGGATGACCTAATTCAATTAGAAGCGATGGGTGTCTATGGAACTATCGTAGGCAAAGCTTACTATGAAAAAAGAATTACATTGGTAGAATTGGCTTCGTTTAATGATTAATCAATTCTTCAATCTAAATCCGTATACCTAAAATTTTATTGTGCTAACAAAACGAATTATACCCTGCCTCGACATCAAAGAAGGTAGAACAGTCAAAGGAGTCAACTTTGTAGGCTTGCGCGATGCCGGTGATCCTGTGGAGCTAGCGGCTCGCTATGCTGCCGAAGGAGCCGATGAACTTGTGTTCCTTGATATTACCGCCACAGTTGAAAAAAGAAAGACATTGGTAGACTTGGTGCGCAAAGTAGCTTCGCAAATTAATATCCCTTTTACCGTAGGAGGAGGTATTTCATCGATAGCAGATGTATCTGCCTTGCTGAATGCTGGGGCAGATAAGATTTCGATTAACTCCTCTGCTGTAAAGCGAGCTGACTTGATCAACGAGTTGGCCTTGGAGTTTGGTAGTCAGTGTGTGGTCGTGGCAATCGACTCTCGCTTTGTCAATGGTGAGCACATCGTTCATGTGAATGGTGGCAGAACCGCAACGGAATTAAGAACCATTGCTTGGGCCAAAGAAGCTGAAAATCGTGGGGCCGGAGAAATCCTATTGACCTCGATGGACAGTGATGGAACAAAGGCTGGTTTTGCAGATGAGCTCAATGCGATCATCTCAGAACTAGTTTCAATACCCGTGATCGCATCCGGAGGAGCCGGTACTATGGAACACTTTTATGACACCTTTACCAAAGGAAAATCAGACGCTGCATTGGCCGCAAGTATCTTCCATTTTAAGGAAATTTCAGTACCCGATTTGAAGGCATATTTAAGAACTAAAAACATCCCGATTAGGATAGAGAAATGAGGAGATTAACAACAGTAGAGGAGGTCAATTTTGAGAAGGACAATGGGCTGGTGCCCGTGGTGATTCAAGATGCTTCAACAGCCAAAGTTTTGATGCTCGGCTACATGAATGCCGAGGCCCTGACTAAGACCATGGAGGAAGATAAAGTCACCTTCTTTAGTAGGTCGAAGCAACGCCTCTGGACAAAAGGAGAGACTTCGGATAATTATATTTATGTCAAAGAGATTTTGATCGATTGTGACAGTGATACACTACTCATTAAGGCGAGCCCTGCGGGACCGACTTGCCATACCGGGGATGACACTTGCTTCCAAGAGGCCAGCAAAGGAGGGATCCAATTTCTTGATGACTTGACTGGAATCATCAAAGAGCGAAGGACTAAAAAGCCTGAGGAGTCTTATGTGGCGCACCTTTTTTCGAAGGGCTTAAACAAGATTGCTCAGAAGGTAGGAGAGGAAGCTATTGAGGTCGTGATTGAGGCAAAGGACAATGATAAGGATCTCTTTTTGAATGAGTCTGCTGACCTACTTTTCCACTATATGGTACTGCTTGAAGCTAAGAATCATAGCTTAGATGATGTGGTTTCAATTCTTAAAGAAAGACATCATAAATAGATTGTTAAATAGCTGATTTATAAATGATAATGTTAAATGTTTAGACTAGTCTAAAAATGAAAAACAAGTACTTTTTTACTTTGATCATTGGCTTTTTACTTGCCATGAGTTTAACAGCCCAAGAAGAAAGTAATGTGGCTGAAACTCCAATCAGAACTGACAGACCGAGCCAAACGTACTCTTCGTATTTAGTGCAAAAGGGTGTTTTACAAATTGAGTCAGGAGTTGGTTATGTACAGTTCAATCGAATAGGATCTGGCCAGGACTTCTTTATTGAAAACTTTACAGTCAATACGACTCAACTTCGTTATGGCGTTTCTAAAAATATTGAGTTGAGGTTTTCTCAAAATATCTCCTTTGATCGATTAGGGCCTAAGGGTGATAAATTTACAAGTGATTTGTTATTTGCTCCAACATCGATAGGTGCAAAAATTCATGTCATTGAGGAAAGAGGATATGTACCCGAGATTTCGTTTTTAGGAGAAATAGGGAGTGGTATTTTTAGCGATTTGGGCGATCAAAATATAAAGCTTTTTCGTTTCAATTTCTCGAACACGATAAGTTCTAAATTCTCAATAGCATACAGTTTAGGAATGAATTTTGGGAATAACTTTAGGAATAGTACGGCCTCTATTTCTCTTTTAGGTTCCTACGCATTAAGTAATAAAATCTCTGCTTTTGCAGAGTACTACACGGTCTTAAATCCCGACTTTTTCAACACGCATAATTACGATTTTGGAGTGACCTATTTGGTGAATAATAACCTTCAGTTAGACATGTATGCTGGATCCTATTTTAAAGAGAATGGCATGGCGCCCAATCTTATTTTTGGTTTGGGTTTCGCTACTAGATTATTCAATAAATAGGCTTTCTTTGCAGCATGTCGAAACAAGCTGCAAAACGAATAATGATGATGAGGCCAAAGCACTTTGGTTTTGATCCATCCACTGCGAGTTCTAACTCGTTCCAATCAAAGGAAGGGGCAGAGGCGATTGCTTTCATTGAACTGACAGCGCAAAATGAATTTGATAATGCGGTCGCTAAACTTCGCGCAGCGGGTGTAGACGTTATTCCTTTACAAGACTCAGACTTACCCAAAAAGCCGAACGCGGTCTTCCCTAATAATTGGGTTTCCTTTCATGAGAACGGTGTGGCTTTGCTTTACCCAATGATGACGGAGAGCAGAAGGGTAGAAAGGCGACAGGAAGTACTAGATCAACTCGAATTAGAAGGAATACCAATCACCAGTATTGTTGACTTGACTGGCTTTGAGAAGGAAGATAAGTTTTTGGAGAGTACAGGGAGCCTGGTGTTAGATTATGACAATAAGCTCGCTTATGCTTGCCTTTCTTCTAGGACTCATCCAGAAGTGCTAAATAAGTGTTGTGAGATACTAGGCTATGAGCCTGTGGTGTTCGAATCCTTTGATAAGTTGAACAATGCGATTTATCATACCAATGTGCTCATGTGCATTGCTTCGCGCTACGTAGTGATTTGCGCGGAGTCCATTCCGAAGGATCAAAGAAGTGACGTCCTCACAGCGCTTGAAAAAACAGGCCATGAGGTCATCGCCATAACAATGGATCAGATGTATAATTTTGCTGGCAATATGCTTGAGGTGGTTAATGACAAAGGGCAATCTGTTTTGATTATGTCAGCAGCAGCCATGACATCCCTTTCAGTAGATCAAAAAGAACAGCTATCAAGTTATTCTCAACTCATCTCAGTCGCTATTCCAACCATTGAAAAGTATGGCGGGGGAAGTGTGCGCTGCATGATGTGCAAAGTGCTTTAAATTTGAGATTGAATTCGGGACATTATTTGGAATATGCCCATGAATATTTACTGCTTTGAAATAATAATTGGTAAAAAAAATAATATTAGTAATGAAATTAATGTGTGCTTAAGCAAAGTATATTTTGCCTTTTTCCACTGACACATCTTTATTGTTTGGTGTTTATAGTATTCACCTATTATTTGTTAACGTATTGAAAATCAAGGGGTAAAGTTGGTGTTAATTACAAATAGTTATAAATTTACATTCTTAATTTAAATACAAGATATGCTTACAGTGGGGTACGAAAAGAGCTTGGGTCAAATCTCTGGTAGAATTGATGGAGAGTTGAATGAAGAAGTAGCAAGACATTATTTTACCCAAGTGGCAGAGGTGATTAAAGCCACGCAGTGCCATAGGGTCTTAACAGATGTGAGGTTCGCTAAACTAAATGCGAGAGAGAGCGAAATGGAAGCCTTATCTGCTGAATTAATCACGATGGGTATTGTGGTAGGCTCTCGCAGAGCGATTTTAGTGAATGAAGATATTAAGCAATATAAAACTTGGGAGAATTACTGCTTTCGAAATGGATATAAGAACATTCGCTTATTCATTGACGAGCAAGCTGCCAACGAATGGCTTCTAAGTGATTCTGATCTAATTCTTAATTAGATTCATCGTTTTCAAAGTATTAAAAAAGGCTTCTGAGTTATTCAGAAGCCTTTTTTGTTTTTATCTCAATAACTTATTAGGGTTACTCAATTAGTGATCAAGTAATAATCGTTTTACGATTTCCTATCCTAATCATAACGAAGCAACCATAATTAAACGCTAGACCCTTCGTCAACTCAGGGGAAGAAGCCCCGCTGCCAGATAGCCTTTACCAAATCTTGATCCTCTCTGCTACAGGCTTGTAATTAACATCGCCAGGCTGCACGTTAAAAGCCTCGTAGAATGGCGTGAAATTCATTAATGGTCCGTTTACACGCCACATAGGGGGTGAATGGGAATTGGTTTTGACATAGTTGCGTAAATATTCGTCACGTGTTTTTACACGCCAGATTCGCGCTACTGACATAAAGAAACGCTGGTCAGGCGTATCGCCATTAATTCTTGCTGTGTCCTGACCTTGCTTTGTTAATTTAAAAGCATCGTAAGCGATAGAAATCCCACCATTATCAGCCGTGTTTTCTCCAACGGACAAGGCTCCTTTTAAATGCAAACTGTCCAAAACAGTGTAAGAGCTGTATCGATCAATCACCAATTGTGTTTTTGCCTTGAACTTGTCATAATCATCATCAGTCCACCAGTTTTTCACATTGCCATCTTTGTCAAACTGAGCGCCTTGATCGTCAAACGCGTGGGTCAATTCGTGGCCAATTACCATTCCAATGCCACCATAGTTAATGGCATCATCGGCTTCCAAATCAAAGTAAGGGAATTGTAAAATGCCTGCCGGAAACACAATCTCATTGAGGGGAGGGTTATAATAGGCCGTTACCGTAGAAGGGGTGGTTCCCCATTCCTCTTTGTTAGGCGCTTTATTCAACTTATCTAAACCATACTGATAGTCGTTTTGTCTCAAAGCGACTACATTTTCAAAATAGCTGTCTTTAGCTATCGATACATTCCCGTAGTCTCTCCATACATCTGGATAGCCCACCTTCTTAGTAATCGCATATAATTTCTCTTTGGCCTGAACCTTTGTAACCTCACTCATCCAGTCCAATTGATTGATTCTATTTTCAAAAGCTTTTTGTAGGTTGTTTACCAAGTCCAATACTCTGCTTTTCGCTTCTTCGTTAAAGTACCTTTCTACATATAATTGCCCAAGCGCAAAACCCAGTTGACGGTCAACTTTATTCACCATTATCTGAGCTCGGGAGGCTTGAACGGCCTGTCCAGAGATGATTTTCGAGTATTCGAAAGAAGTTGTTTCAAAAGGCTCACTTAAGATCTCAGCATAATTGGTCATGGTATGTGCCATTAGATAGGTCTTCCAATTATCTAAGGGAATAATCGCAAGCAGCTTATTCAGTTGCTCATAATAGGCAGGTTGAGCGATATCGACAGAATCTGCTGCTGCACCAAAATGGTTCAGCAATTGGGACCAACCGATATTAGGTTGATTTTTGTCCAGGTCTGATATGGCGAGTTTATTATAATTCTCTTTTATATTTCTGCGTTCGATGCGTGTCTTATGAACTTCTGCCAATTGCTTTTCAATACCATAAACGGTAGCGGTACTTTTCTCCATGTTATCGTTGCCTGTTAATTCAAACAGCTTCGTCAAATAGGACTGATACGCCTTTTGGATTTCAATTGTAGATGCGTCTGTTTTGAAATAATAGTCGCGGTCGGGCAATCCTAAACCAGTTTGACCAAAATGCAACATGTTGACACTGCTGTTTTCATTGTCTGGAGAAACACCCATACTGACAATAGAACCGTTGCCAGACTTGAACTCATCTGCCACAAACTCCATCAGTTCTGGAGTTGATTTGATTGCATTAATTCTATCAATCAAAGGTTGAATTGGTTCAAAACCACGTTCGTTGATGCGATCGGTATCCATCCCTGAACTGTAAAAATCACCAACCAATTGGTCAACGCTGCCCTTTTCATGAGTTTCATTAGATACTTCTGCTAAAATGTTTTCTAGAAGCTTTTTCTGAGGGATATTTAAGAAGCTATAAGAACCAACGCCTGCTTGGTCGTCTGCAATTACAGCATTGTCATACCAAGTTTTATTGACGTGGTAAAAAAAGTTATCGCCAGGTTTTATGGCTAAATCGACTCCATTGAAATCAAATTTGTTGGGTGCTTCGGTTTTCTCTTTGTCGCAAGAGACAAGTGTAAGCAGGGCTAACGCAAAATAAAATAGATTTTTCATAAGGCTATTGTGGTTGCTGGTTGATCATTTTCAAATGATTTTATGATTGATGGTAAGCTAATCCAAGCGAAGGCTAAGATGGGGCCAAACACCCCATCGTGTAATCCTCCTTCTATTGTTTAGTCAATCTAATCGTTTTAAGTTGATTGAAAGAACCTACTGTATAATAGCAAAATGTGTTTGAGAATCTTTCTAAGATCACACATCGCTTATGGACTTGCGCTATAGAGTGTTGTCGAATGGCAACGAAGGCACAAAGGCCAGATTTTTTGCTATTCACTCGTTGGTCAATCTTTACTGATGATTCAAACAAATTAATGCCTGTCAATAATGATTGATAAGTACTACTGAGTTTAGAGGAGGGCATCGATATCCGCCAGAAGCAAAATCAATTCTATTCGTAAAATAAAAAAGGCTTGAAAGAAAAATGATTTCCTTCAAGCCTGTGTTATTGCTGAGCTTTGATAATTACCCTCCCAGATCACCTTTTTTAGCCATTCGCTGCATTTTCTTATTAGCATAAATGGCTACTTCAACTCTTCGGTTGGTTTGCCTTCCAACAGCCGAGTCGTTTTCGGTTACCGGTTGGCTTTCACCATAACCTGCAATTTGAAGCCTCTCAATTGTAACGCCCATACCCATAAGGTAATCCTGTACAGACGAAGCTCTTTTTTGAGAAAGCGCCATGTTGTATTCTTCCGTTCCTGTATTGTCCGTGTGGCCTTCGATCAAAATATCGGTGTCCTCATACTTCTGAAGGGTGGATGCTAAGTTTTTAAGGTTCTCTTTCGTGTTTACAGTCAAGCTAGATTGATTGGTAGCGAACATAAGTCCAGAATCGAAAGTGATTTTTATGCCTTCACCAACTCTTTCTATGTTAGCCCCTTCCAAATCGTTTCTAAGTTCTTCTGCTTGCTTGTCCATTCTTCGGCCAATGAGAGCACCCGCAGTGCCGCCTACGGTAGCGCCAATAATTGCTCCCAATGCAGTATTGTCTTTACCTCCAATCACTCCACCAAGGATTCCGCCAGCGGCTGCGCCAATTGCACCGGCTTTAACCGTATTACTGGCTTGGCAGCCTGATAACAGTAGAAATGAAATGAAAAGTGTGGCAATGATCTTAAAAGATGATTTCATGGTTTGTGTATGTTTAATTGTGATGCGTGCAAACGCTATTCCAAATCAAAATTGAAGTTTTTAAAGCAACTTAAGGCGGTTTCGAGTTGAATTAATTCCTCAAAAAGGTAAGTGCTCCCAATTTGAAAAATAGAGCAATAGAAACTGAATGAGGCCCATTATTTCTGATCTAGCCTAGCGTAGGTCAAAGCCAATCGGATTTCACCGTAACTATATTCGTTGCCTAGTTTTGTTTTGATCTCTTGCGTACCCGTAGTTTCGGAGGTGATCAAACCAAGAATAACTTTGAGCTTCTCTTCACTAATTAATTTTTTAATATCCACTTCACCAGTATCTAGGAATTGACTGAGGTGACCTTCTATGGTGCTAGACACCATCCCTCTAGTTTCTGCAATCTCTTCCACACTTTTACCATCTTTGTAGAGTTCAAGGCTGATTTCTGTCGTGGGTGTTTTGGTTTTCTTCGTGGTAACTTCCTTACTTCTGTTTTTATGAAGGTCAGAATCGTAAAGCGCATCTTTACTCAATGATTTGCCTTCTTGAGCATTACTTACCAACAAATGAAAACGGCTGATCTCTGATTTTTTATTAAAGAATTGCTGCTCAATGGCCTTTAACTCTTTTTGATAGGCGCTCAGTCTTACTTTCAAACGAACCTCTTTCTGATGATCATGAATCAGTTCGCTTAACTTGTCTAATTCTTTGCTGAAGTATACCTTGGCCTTGGTTGCCCTTTCAATTAATCGTTCGAAATAATCGGCTTCATGAAGTATTCTGAGCACTTCATTGCTGAATATAAGCCCCACCTTTGGTAAGGGTAAGGTCGCTTCAAGTAAGGCTTTGGTCCAGTTGAGATATTCCTGTTTCGCAGATCTATTTTCTTCTTTATCGAAAGTTTGGATATGATCTG
>JBLIES010000150.1:0-8975 GCA_047633135.1 Roseivirga sp. | reverse complement strand
TTACACACGAATACTTCACTAGTGCATTGCTTTGAATACTGCTGATCTTAGCAACAGAATTCATCTGGTTCAAGGGGAGACTGAAGAAAAAGTAGCAGACATTTATACGTGAAGAGATGAAAAAAAAAGCTTTTAGTAACAGGTTCATCAGGGCTTATAGGTTCTGAAGTAGTAAGGTACTTTGATAAATGAGGCTGGAAAATTTATGGCATTGACAACAACATGCGAGCTGATTTCTTTGGTGAAAAAGGAGATACCCGCTGGGTTCAACACCAATTGGTAGCGCAATGTGAAATTTTGAACATGTTGAGGCAGATATAAGGGACAGATCAGCCGTGTTAGACCTGATGAAAAAGATAAAGCCTGATTTTATCTGTCATGCGGCAGCGCAACCGAGTCACGATTTAGCCGCCAGTAGACCTTTTGATGACTTCGATGTCAATGCAGTTGGCACATTAAACTTATTAGAAGCAACAAGGCAGTTTTGTAAAGATTCTCCATTCGCCCATATGAGCACGAACAAAGTGTATGGAGATGCCCCTAATCAGCTAAACCTTGTTGAGCAAAAGACGCGCTATGACTTTGGCGATGCTGAATATCAAGACGGAATTAAAGAGTCATTTACTATAGATCAATCCAAGCACTCTTTGTTTGGCGCTTCGAAAGTGGCAGGAGATGTCATGGTACAGGAATATGGTCGTTATTTTAACATGCCCACTTGTGCATTACGAGGAGGTTGTCTCACAGGGCCCAACCATTCAGGGGTCGAACTGCATGGCTTTCTCTCCTACCTCATCAAAGCCAATATTATAGGAATAGAATACACCATTTATGGTTACAAGGGCAAGCAAGTAAGAGACAACATCCACTCGCTGGATGTTGCCAGATTTATCAATGCCTTTTTCAAGACCCCCGCTTTGGCGAAGTATACAATATTGGCGGAGGACGTGATAACTCTACCTCTATCCTCGAAGCTTTTGACCGAGTCGCGGCCATTACCGGAAAAGCCATGAAGTATCAATATTCTGAAATCAACAGAGAAGGCGATCATATGTGCTATATCTCAGACCTGTCGAAGATGAAGGATCACTACCCCAACTGGGGTATCACCAAGTCATTGCAGACTGTATTTGAAGAAATTGTGATGTCCTGGAATGAGCGCATTAAAGTAGGAGTTGCATAAAAACACAAATGGTCAGTTGACGTATTTTACCCTTAATTGGCGTTGGTGGTGTAATCGTACAGCAACGAGTACAAAACTTTACAGCAGACCTAATGTGTAGCCACCAAGACTTACCCTTACCTGTGTTGAAAATGCCTTCAAACGAGAGAAGCCAAGAGTAATTCAAAGATTGACATCAGTCGTTTGTCTAAATGATTTTAATACCGCCACCATTCAGAAAAATTCGGTCTAAATTTTCATGTGCACTTTTTTTTTACTGGAAAACAACGCCCAACCCTAAAGAAATTAGAAAAATCGAAAATAATGCAGCACCATTGCTTAAGAAATTCGATTGTGAACTTCTATCCCCAATTAAACCAAGCTCCTATCCATAGGTAAATCGATTTGGCTCAATCAAAAAGACAATAGCAAATTTCTTTTCCGAAGCCGTCAAGTGGACATGCACAATCGACAAAACATAGAGGTTAAAATCCCCAGCACGACTAGGCTAAAAACTTTTATTCTTATTCTCTCAAAAGACATACGCTCTTAAAAAACATCTCAACGTATTTCTCTTAAAAGGCAGATTAAACAGCACCAAATAGACAGTAGTCGCCAACATTAGTGAACTTACCTCAAAGAGATACTGACGATTCGTGAGGGGAATTGGCCTACTCTACCTAAAACTCTCTTTGCATTTTTAGCCAAACTAATTGGTCCAGTGTACAGACTGAAGCCATGTTAGTTTAAAGATATTACCCGTATGGAGCGTTTAATTCAACTCGCAAGCATGGTCCTTTTTAAATCAAGCACTTAGTTCTCCCGTTTATGTTTTAAATTATATCAGTTTCAAAGCGTGCACGATGAAAGAAAGTATAAATGCGAATGCCCACAAGGATATTCCGGGCAACCCAACCACTGCAAAAAGTAGCAAAATCAAATTGAACGACAGAAGCAATGGCCGTCTTTTAAGAGTATTAAGCGAAGAGGATTGGGCTTTTTGGATTCACAATGGGTATGTGGTGATCAAACAGGCGATCAGTAAGGAACAGGCAAAAAGCACAGCTGATTTTATTTGGGAATTCGAAGAAAAGGAGTCGAGCAATCCAAGTACTTGGTATCAGGCACCACGAGCCGAAATGCAGATGAAAGAGCTGGCCAACACGGGCATGGTCGAATGCTATAACAATCAGCATTTGTGGAATAATAGAATGACTCAGCGTATATACGATGCTTTTGTGGACATCTGGGGCACAGAGCACCTTTGGGTTTCGATCGACAGGGCAAATTTAAATTTTCCAATCAAACCGGGGTTTGAATACAACGCATTTATTCATTGGGATTACGATCCTGAGGAGAAGCCCGTCAACGTGCAAGGGGTGCTTGCGCTGGTAGATCAAACGGATGAAAATATGGGTGGCTTTCAGTGTATTCCAGAATTATTCAGAAACTACGATACTTGGAAGCTGACCCAAACAGCAGACAGGAATAGATTTAGGCCAGACACTGCAGCTTTTGAAACAACAAAAGTAAAAATGGAAGCTGGTGATCTTTTAATCTTCAACAGCCTGCAACCGCATGGCATCAGGGCCAACAGAAGCGATAAAGTAAGAGTGGCGCAGTACATTTCTATGATGCCAGCCGATCAAAGTAATGAGCAAATTAGAAACTGGAGAATCAACTCTTGGCAAAATCGGGTCGCACCTGAAGGTTATGCATTCCCAGGCGACCCTAGAAAATTAGAACAAACCAAATACAACAAAGCAGCGCTGAACGACTTAGGCAAAAAGTTATTAGGGCTTGAAAAATGGTGAAGCTTTTGGCTCGCTATTTTTCCATTCTTGGCCATCGAATTACATCAGGCTTTGGTTATTGGCAAAATACATTCTTCCATCATTTGCTTGAATACCTGATGACATAGTCTCGTGGCTTAAGTGTTCTTCTTTGGTATAAATTTTAGATAAGGACTTTCCTATTTTCTTCATCTCAAAGTCATCCCTAGTTTGACCAATAAATTCTTCAGGAAAGAAGCTGACCAACAACGGAATCAGCGACAAACATAGACAATGGTGCACATAGATTTTTATACGATTGAAAACGTAATTGCTGAAAAATCACTCACTACAACTTCTAGTTTATTCAGGCTTGGCGCTTATCGTTTTTAAGTACAATAATCAATAGTACATTCTAAATTACACCAAACCAATCACAGACTTTTTGTTTTCACAATCCGTTGACCAAATAAAATATCCCCGCTACTTTTTACGTTAAATTTGGGCAATGCAAAAATTAACGCTCTTCATTTTCATCCTCGCTATACCCTTATTATTGATGGGGCAAACGAAAAAAGAGAAAAGAGCTATCGCGAAAGCAAAGGCAAAAGCAGAGGAAATGGCCAAGCCAGACATCTCATTTAAAAAAGAGGCCCCCGACACGATTGCTGACGCTGATCTGAAGGTGAAAAGAAATTATTTTTATGGCGAAAAAACTAAAAGAGCTTACACCGTAACCGATGTGCAAGGCAGAACTCAAATTGAAGATTTTTATATTCTTAAAGAAGCGGTAGATGTAAATTCTTATGTTCCTCTGGTGGCTGTTTATGACAAGGACAAAAGAGAGATCGTAAATGCTCGCAACAGAGGTAATCAACTAGAGAGCGTTCTACACGGCCCTTATAAAAGATTAGTCAATGAAAAAATTGTAGAAGAAGGAATGTATTTCTTCGGGACAAAGCATGAGCGTTGGCTGTCGTTATCGCTGCAACAAAGGTTAAATAATAAGGAGCATTTTTTCAAGGGCTGGTACCGAGATTCCGAAATCACTTATTACGACCCCGATAACAAGACGAAAGTCAAAGAGGTAATCCCAGTGCAGTACGGCAAAAAAGAAGGGATGTATTATTACTTTTATGAAAATGGGCAATTGGCCGTTCGGGGGTTCTACGTTTTCGATAAAAAAGTGGGGGTTTGGGAAGAGTTCCACAATACAAATAGAACGACTCTTAAAAAAGAAATCCAATTTCCACCAGACCCGTTTCAAAAACAATTTAGGGCTTTCGTAAGAAAAGAATGGGATCGATTCGCCAATCCAATTTATGAATCAGCCAAATTGAAAAATGGCTTTTGATCAGTAAAAAGCGTCATGAAAGTGACTTATTTCTTGCTCTTCACCTCTCTGATAGATTCCAATAATATCGAAGCGAATATCTCCTACCCAGTTTACGTTTATTATGTATTGTTCTGCCGCCCTAATCACAGATCGCTGCTGATTAATAGAAACAAAGGTTTCTGGCTCTCCATAGGCCCTGTTACTTCTTGTCTTCACTTCTACAAAAACCAATAAATCATCTAGACGACAGATAAGATCAATCTCAGATTTTTTGAATCGAAAATTACGTTCTAACACTTGATAGTGCTTCGCTAATAAAAAATCAGCCGCTATCACCTCCCCTTTTTTCCCAAACGATTGCATTGAAACCATTAAAGCGATTCTTAATTTAGGCATAAAATTGAACTAACTTCAATTTGAAAAACTTGATTCAATGCTCAAATCTATAAACCCTACCCAAACCAAAGCTTGGGAAAAACTATCTACCCATTACCAATCTACATCGAATACTCATTTAAGAACGCTTTTCGCTGAAGATGACAATCGCTTTGAGAAATTTTCGAAACAGTTCGAAACAATTTTAATCGATTATTCTAAAAACAGAATTGATGAACAAACGATCCGCTTGTTAATGGAATTGGCGAATGAATGTAATTTGCAAAGCAGTATCGATGCAATGTTCAGTGGCGCTTCGATCAATGCCAGTGAAAACCGTGCTGTACTACACACTGCACTAAGAAATCAGTCCAATTTACCAGTGATGGTAGATGGCGTAGATATCATGCCTGATGTAAATGCTGCATTGGCAAAAATGAAATTATTTGCAGATAAAGTGACCTCAGGCCAATGGTTAGGATATACTGGAAAACCGATAAAGTACATCATCAATATTGGCATTGGCGGATCAGATCTAGGCCCAGTAATGGTCACCGAGGCCCTCAAAAGCTATAACACCTTTGGAATAGCAACCCATTTCGTTTCAAATATTGATGGTAGTCACATTACCGAAGCACTCAAGCTTGTGAAGCCAGAAGAAACGCTATTCATGATTGCTTCTAAGACTTTTACAACGCAAGAAACAATGACTAATGCGAATACCGCAAGAACATGGTTTCTTAAACAAGGCGCGTCAGAAGCAGATATTGCAAAACACTTTGTGGCACTTTCTACCAACGAAAAAGCAGTAGCACATTTCGGGATTGATACCGCCAATATGTTTGAGTTTTGGGACTGGGTTGGTGGTCGTTACTCCCTCTGGTCATCCATCGGTTTGTCAATTGCCTGCACTATCGGCTTCGATAATTTCGAATTACTCTTGAAAGGTGCACACCAAATGGACGAGCATTTTAAAACTACCGCGCTAGATCAAAACATTCCTGTGGTCTTAGCGCTCATTGGCATATGGTATACTAATTTCCATGGTGCTGAAACGGAGGCTATTCTGCCTTACGATCAATATATGCATCGTTTTGCCGCCTATTTCCAACAAGGTAATATGGAAAGCAATGGTAAGTCTGTGGACAGGTCAGGCAATAAAGTGACTTACCAAACAGGACCAATCGTTTGGGGTGAACCAGGTACAAACGGGCAACATGCTTTCTATCAATTAATCCATCAAGGCACTAAATTAATCCCTTGTGACTTCATAGCGCCTGCAATCAGCCAAAACCCCATCGGAGATCATCATCCTATCTTACTTTCTAACTTTTTCGCTCAAACCGAAGCATTAATGAATGGGAAGTCTCTTGAAGAAGTAACGGAGGAGTTAAAAGCGGAAGGAAAATCAGCAGCAGAAATAAAAAGCATTGCCCCATTCAAAGTTTTCGCAGGTAACCGACCAACAAATTCAATCCTATTTAAAAAACTAACGCCCGAAGTATTGGGTGCTTTAATCGCCATGTATGAACATAAAATCTTTGTTCAAGGGGTGATATGGAACGTTTATAGCTTCGACCAATGGGGAGTAGAGCTTGGCAAAGTACTTGCCAAGAGAATTCTGCCTGAGCTTGAAAACGTGAATAAAATCAATTCGCACGATAGCTCGACCAATGGGCTGATCAACGCTTACAAAACGATGATTTCAGAAAAATGAGAAATAAAAAATATCTGTATCCCTTAAAGTTTGACACCCTCTTCAAAGAAAAAATTTGGGGTGGTTCAAAAATCCGAGATGTACTTGGAAAGGATTTTGCCCCACTCAAAAATTGTGGAGAAACTTGGGAGATTTCAGGCGTTGAAGGCAACCTATCAAAGGTAAGCGAAGGGCCACTTATGGGAATGACAATACCGGAAATCACTTCGATTTTTAAAGAAGAATTTGTAGGTAAGAAAGTTTACAAGCAATTTGGCAATGAATTCCCTCTCTTAGTAAAGTTTATTGATGCCGCTGAGGACCTCAGCATACAAGTGCACCCCAATGACAAGTTAGCTCATAAACGACATAACTCTTTGGGTAAGACTGAAATGTGGCATGTGCTTCAGGCTGATCAAGGGGCCAAACTGATCAGTGGATTCAAGAAAAAAACCACAAGAGAAGAATACGTAGAATACCTTAATTCTGGTCGTTTGATAGAATTACTTAACGAAGAGTTAGTAGAAGCTGGAGACACTTTCTACCTACCAGCGGGAAGGGTTCATACGATTGGAAAAGGCTTGCTGTTAGCAGAAATACAACAATCATCTGATATCACTTATCGAATTTATGATTTTGATAGAGTAGATGACCAAGGAAATAAAAGGGAATTACATACAGAACAGGCACTAGAGGCCCTGGATTTTAACACCTATTCAAATTATAAAACTACAGTCAATAAAAGCCTAAATGAGGTAGTGCCATTAGTAAAATCTCAATACTTTGAAACCACCCTTTTGGAGTTTACTACCGGAATAATCAGGGAACATTATGATACAGACTCGTTCGTGATCTATACTTGTATTGAAGGAGAAGCAGAAATTACAACTTTAGGTCATACGACAAAAATAAGTATGGGAAATGCTGTTTTAATACCATGTAAATTCCCGGAAGTACACATCAAAACAAAATCGGGCTTTAAAATCTTGGAAACCTACTTGCCTTAAGTTAAATTTGACCTATGGCTGGAAAAAAGAATATGATAAACTTCCAAGCTACGTTCTTGAACATGAAAGACGAGACCGTGGTGAAGAAAGAGTTTCTAGCGCGTAATCATACTTCTGCTTTGCGAAAGGCTCACAGATTAATCACGAAACATGTTCGTGTGCTGACTGTAGACCAGATTGCAATGCCTGAAGTATCAGCTTAAAAGTGTGTGTGTGTATTAAAGCTGTGTTCGCGTAAGACATGAATGTTAAAATAAATAAGGCCGTGCAGATGATCAATCTTGGAATGAATGATTATCAAAGTGTGTGGGATTACCAGGAATCTATTTTTAAACAAACAGTTAATAGAAAAATAGACAATAGAAGGCTGAATAATGCCGACTCGGAGTTACCTACAGACAACTACCTTATTTTTTGTGAACATCCTCATGTCTATACTCTTGGAAAAAGTGGATCTCTCGACAACTTACTCTTGGATGAGAAAGGATTAGAAGATCATTTTGCGACATTTTATAAGATCAATCGTGGTGGTGACATCACTTATCATGGGCCCGGGCAACTTGTTGCCTATCCTATTATAGATCTGGAAAATTTTTTCACTGACATTCATAAGTATTTAAGGTACTTAGAGGAAGCAGTGATAATCACTTTACGGGAATACGGCATAGCATCTGGCCGTATTGATGGGCTTACAGGTGTTTGGGTAGACTTTAAAGAAGGCGACTCAAACCCTCGTAAGATTTGTGCCTTGGGAGTGAAAACCAGCCGGTGGGTAACAATGCACGGCTTGGCTCTCAATGTAAATACTGATTTAATTTACTTTAGTCATATTATTCCATGTGGGATAGATGATAAAGCAGTAACCTCGATGAACAAAGAACTTGGCCATGACGTAGACATGACGGATGTTCAGCAAAAACTTGTTAAGCATGTTGCTGATGTCTTCGAAATGGACATTCTTTGATCATGAAACTAAAGTACTTAGGAATAACAATTTTCCCGCTGTTAATACTGGCAGGTTATTTCTTTGCATTCCCCTATAATTCTGAGAAAATAAATATCCCCTTGTCCATGAAACACAGAGGTGTTTGTTGGGTTGGCGGTCCAAGAGAGGTCTTCGCAAGAGATTTAGAAGCTTTAGCATCCAAAAACGTCAATTGGATTTCTCAAACTCCTTTTGGCTGGCAGCAGGGCCATGATAATCCTGCCATAGGTAGCCATACAAAAAATCCTTCGACTCAAGATGGCTGGTGGGGAGAGCGTGACGAGGGTCTACGTATCACTACCGAATTTGCTAAATCCAACGGTATAAAAACCATTCTTAAGCCCCACATTTGGCTTCGCGATGAAGGAGGTAAATGGCGAGGCGAAATTAAAATGAAATCTGAAAAAGATTGGCAGAAATGGTTCAGTGACTATGAAGGCTTTATAATGCACTATGCAAAACTAGCAGAAGAAACTCAAATGGAAATGCTCTGCATTGGCACCGAACTCCACCAGACCTGCATAGAAAGAGAAGACGACTGGCGAAATCTCATCGCTAAAATTAGAACCGCCTATTCTGGCCCACTGACTTATGCAGCCAATTTTTCGAATGAGTATGAGGATGTAAAATTTTGGGACGACC
>JBLIES010000149.1:0-8980 GCA_047633135.1 Roseivirga sp. | reverse complement strand
AAGAGGGCTTGACCTCCACAATAAGTACCTTTTGGAATGGTCGAAGAAGCCAATTCGCCTTCATCATTTTTGCCGTTGTAGAAAAGTAGAATGCCATCTTTGGTCAATAAGGCGGGCGGTCCAGGTTCTGTTAAAAAGCTATCGAATTTTCCTGCTCTGGTTTCCATCACTATGGCCAGTTCACCCTTATCGTTTTCTAGAGGTGTCCAGTCAAGCAAGTCATCTGACCAAGCAAGGTTTACTCCCCTTTCGCCAAAGTACATCCAGTATTTTCCATTGATTTTAACGGCAATCAACTCATCGCCTTTGCGCTCAGTTACAATCGAGCCAGATTTGCTCCAAGTATTTAAGAACTTACCCTCCAAGGCAGTCTCTAATGCTGGGCCTTCTTTTTTCCAATGGTAAAGGTCTTCGCTACTTGCAATCGAAAGCCTAGCGACATCCTGATTCCAAGCGGTATAAGTCATAATGTATTTCCCATCAGGGCTTTTTACGACTCTAGGATCCTCACAGCCGCCAGGATAATCCCACTGCAAAAAAGCAGATGAATCAGGATAAAGAACAGGTGCTGCCATTTTATTGAATGCATAACCATCGACACTCCAAGCCAAACCAATTCGTGATGTTCGTCCTCCTAAATAAGCCTTAGGGTTATCTTCGGCACGAAAAAACATAAAGACAGTATCGTTACGCACTAAAGCTGCGGGATTAAAAACATCAGCTTTTTGCCAAGCGACTTCAGCATTGGTAAGAGGATCTATGAAGGTAAAATCAGCCTCAGCAGACATGATAGGATTCTGGGCTGGCTTTTCGAAACCTGTCATCCATGGCGATTTAGGATGAGAACAACCTAAAAGAAACAAACAGGCAAAAAAAATGAGGCAATTTTTCATGCCTCAAGATAAGAGAATAGTTTGGCCTTTCGGATTTAACAAGTAGATCTAGCGCATGACATTCGGTACAAGCACACCCTTGGGCGTAGTACCAAACTGCTTTAAGAACCTTGTATGTGAAGCAATTGCCCCAAAGAAAGTTTTGTGCTCGATGTATGGCAAATCATGATCTTTCGCAGTCTCTTTCACAATTTGAGCTATTTTTGGATAGTGCACGTGACACACCTTGGGAAAAAGGTGGTGCTCGATTTGAAAGTTTAACCCCCCACAAAGATAATTCACTAGTTTATTTTCAATTGCGAAGTTGGCTGTTGTGTGCATTTGTAATTCGGCCCACGACATACCTACATCTCCTTTTTCGCTTGGCTCTGGGAAAGAAGTACCTTCAATAATGTGCGCCAGCATAAAGATAACTGCTACTGAGAAGCCTTCGAGTAAATGACTTGCAACAAAACCGAAAATGATCCAGTACCATGCTAAATCAATTACCACTAATGGGATGACCAAAAACATGACATAATATATTGCCTTGTAAGTAAAAAGTCTCACAATCTCTTTGGTAGGAAAATCCTTACGGTAATGCCCACCCAATTGATGCTGAAAGAATTTTTTATAATCTTTTGAAAGTACCCAAGAAAGGGTAGCTAAGCTGTATAAGAAGTAAGCATACACATGTTGAAAACGATGAATCCACCATAAATCTTGGTTGGGTTGAAGTCTTAAGATCGGAGGTTGCTCAATATCTCCATCATGCTCAGGAATATTAGTAAAGGTATGGTGTACAAGATTGTGACTGATTTTCCAAACGTAATCATTCGCCCCCATGAAATTAAAGGAGAGGCCTAAAATATGATTCAGCTTTGAACTCTTAGTATATGAACCATGAATGGCATCATGAGCGATATTCAATCCGATCATAGCGGAGAAGAAACCATGACCTAATGCGAGGATAAGCATTACCCAAGGAGAAACTAATCCCGAAAGAATCAGGGCATAGGTTGCGACCCACCCTGCCATTACCCAAACGGTTTTAAACACCATCGATGAATTGGCATTTTTAGAAATCTCGTTGTCCTTAAAATATTTTTCTACCCTGTTATGGACATCTTTTTGAAATCCATCTAAGGTCAATTTCTTAAAAATAATTTTTTTTAAAGGAGCTTGATGATCTGTGGCTTTTTTCTCTAACGTTGCTGTAGTCATGTTTCGTCTTAATGTTAGGCTAGATTAGAATTCTGGTGTTTCAGTGGTCAATAATTCTACACTATTTTTATTTCTCCTAAGTTACATTTTATTGAGCTCAATTGTTTTTAAAGCTTATTGATATTTTCAATTCCATATAACTACCTAAAGTCAATAATTGTTCCCAATTGGTAGTACATCGAGACTCGCTTATCTACGTAAAGAGCGAAAATTTACGCTTAAACTATGATTTCATCAGCTGTCAATAATTCATTATCAACAAGCTATACCTCTCGATTTTGGATAAAATTTTTCTTTATCAACCTTCCTTTTAAATTCAAAGACCCTCATTTTCAATTGTTGTACCTGCTTTCTTGCAGTGCTGCGAAGCTGATTTAAACCAGCACTTGCCCTGTTATGCAAACGGCAAAGTAAGTTCAGCTCCCAATCGTATCCATTAGCTTCATCACAATTCATAAAAAATACGCTACCAATGGCCAACTTATTTTAGTAGGTGACCGATATAGCTGTGAATTGGGGATTCCCGCCTTCGCGGGAATGATGGCTTATCAGTCGATTGGGTACAAACAAGGAGGCAGGAGTGAGGAGTGAGGACTATTAAGCCTTTGTCAGCAAATCCATTGCGAAATGTACTAGCCTAGCAGCAAGCCTTGCAGTGGCATTGTCCTGATCGTAGACTGGGTTCATTTCGGCTAAATCCATGCTGATTACTTTTTTGGATTGAAAAAGCACTTCAAGAGTTTTTAAAACAACATCAGGGGTAAAACCCATTGGAGATGGCGCACTGACACCTGGGGCATACGCGGAAGAAAATCCATCTAAATCGATGGTTAAGTAGACATGGTCAACTTTAGCTAAAAAGGAATTCAACTTTTGTTCAATGTCTTCCCAATTGTTAATCGTGTAATCGCTACTCTCTAACCACTCCGCTCCTAACCTTTCGGCAGTATCAAAAAGCACTTTTGTATTGGCTGCTTTTTGAATACCCAAACACAGATAATGAAATTCTTGACCCTCTTCTTGGCAGTCTTTCGCCATCTGAAAAAATGGAGTGCCCGAAGTATTCCCCTGCTCTTTACTTCTCAAATCAAAATGGGCATCGAGATTGATAACCCCTATGCTTTCCTTTTTTAAAGCTTGATTCAAAAACGCTCTTATTCCAGTATAATGAGCATAGGCAATATCATGGCCTCCACCGAGTAACACAGGAAAGGCACCAAGCTGTAAAAGCTCCGCCACTGAATGACTTAAAAAAGCTTGGATTTCTTCAAGTTCTTGGTCTGAGCATTCAATATTACCGACATCGAACAGGCCAATTTTAGTTTCGAAATGATTCGGTAAAACCGCCATCATTTTCCGAATGGCATCAGGGCCTTCAGCGGCACCAAGCCTTCCTTGGTTTCTTCTTACGCCCTCTTCACAAGCATAACCGAGTAAAATAATTTGCTTATGTTGGGTTGATGTTATCTCGTTTAGCTGACAACATTGCACCAGCTCATGCCAATAATTAGACTGACCGAAACGAGGCTCATCACGACCTTTCCAAAGACTCTTATCTGTTGGCTTTATACTCGCCATATCAATTGACTTTTTGACCTTTCTTGATGACTAAACTTGGCTTAATTTTACCTTGATGGTAAAGGATCTCTTGATAATCGGAGCAGTAGAAAATTGCGATATCTGCCAATTTACCTACTTCTAAAACCCCTCTGTCTTTTAAAGACAGCGCGGCCGCAGCTCTGAATGTAATCCCAGCCAAAACCTCAGCATTGGTTAACTTTTGTGCTGCCCCTAAAATACAAGCTTGCATTAATAGATCCCCCATCGGAGCAGAACCAGGATTCCAGTCACTTGCGATGGCCAAAGAAGCTCCCGCATCTAGTAATTTTCTAGCCGGTGTATAATTGCAGCCTAAGCCCAGTGTGGCGCCTGGCAATGCGGTCGCTATGGTATTGCTCTTGGCTAAGATTTCAATTTCCTTGTCGGTAGTAACTTCCAAATGGTCAGCACTTACTGCTCCAACAGCCACGGCCAATGCACTTCCTCCCACAGAGAATTGGTCTGCATGGACCGTTAAGTCAAAACCCATGGCTTTGGCTTGTTCTAAATACTCTTTTCCTTCCTCTACTGAAAAAGCACCCGATTCAACGAAAATGTCGATTCGATTGGCAAGCCCCTCTGACTTCAGTAATGGGAAAAGTTGCTTCGCAATATCAGTTAAGTATTCTTGCTTATTCCCATCAAAATCCTTGGGTAGCATGTGTGCAGCAAGGCAAGTTGGGATAAGGTCTGCTTGCATCTCTTCATTGGCTTGCTTGATGGCGCGCAGCATTTTCATTTCTTCTTCAACAGAAAGGCCATAACCGCTTTTTACTTCAATCGTGGTGACTCCCTCTGATAAATGGCGGGCAGCTTTCTGGGTAATCCTTGCCTCTAACTCTTGCTGAGAAGCCAGCCGAGTTTGGGTAACCGTATACCAAATGCCTCCACCCTGTTCCGCCATTTCTAAATAGGATTTACCAGCATTGCGCAGGGCATAGTCTTTCGCTCGGCTACCCGCAGAACAGATGTGAGTATGAGAATCGACAAAACCAGGCAGGGCAACAAAATCACCTTCTAGCTGGATCAGCTCTAGATCCTTACCCTCATACGCTTTACAAAGCGAATGAAATGGAGCGATTTCCTTGATTTTTTCACCTTCACAAAGAATCCCGACCTCTCCTTCAAACAAAATCAATGCATCATCTTTCAAAGCACCTTTCAGCGGTAAACCAGCCATTGGAACAACTTGCTTAAATGGACCTATGAGCCTTAGTCTATTCATCCTTAGATAGTCAAATTGAATTCATCGCTTTTTGCAATGGCCGTTTCGTAGCCTGCATCTGCATGACGAATTACGCCCATGGCTGGATCTATATGCAGTACTCTTTTCAGGCATCTTTCGGCACGATCAGTTCCATCGGCCAAAACTACCATGCCTGCATGCTGAGAGTATCCCATGCCAACGCCTCCACCATGATGAAAAGAGACCCAAGTAGCGCCTCCACTGGTGTTGCCCATCAGGTTCAATAAAGTCCAATCCGAAACGGCATCACTGCCATCGAGCATGCCTTCGGTCTCGCGGTTGGGAGAAGCTACGGAACCACAATCCAAATGATCGCGGCCTATGACTATCGGAGCTTTCACTTTCCCAGTTCTTACCAAATCATTGAAAATCAAACCTGCCTTTTGTCTTTCGCCCATGCCCAACCAGCAGATTCTGCATGGCAAACCTTGAAAAGCCACACGTTCTCTGGCCTGCTTTAACCAGTTGATCATGTGTGTATTTTCTGGGAAAGCTTCGATCAAAGCCTGATCTGTAGTGTAAATATCTTCCGGGTCACCAGAAAGGGCTGCCCAACGGAAAGGACCTTTTCCCTCGCAGAAAAGTGGCCGAACATAAGCAGGTACGAAACCCTGAAAATCAAATGCATGCGCTTCTCCTCCCTGGCGGGCAAACTCCCGTAAGTTATTCCCATAATCAAAGGTAACGCTACCTCTGCGTTTCATTTCGAGCATAAGCCCAACATGGCGAGCCATACTCTTCAACGATTTATCTTTGTATGTTTTCTGATCCCTCTGTCTTAAAAAATCGGCTTCAGCCATGGTCATTCCATTTGGAATGTAGCCGTTGATTGGGTCATGGGCCGAGGTTTGATCGGTAAGGATTTCAGGAATGACATTATCCTGTAAGAGCCTTTCTAAAACATCCCCAACATCGCCCACCAAACCAATGGAAATGGCTTCCCCTTTTGCCTTGGCGGCTAAGGCCCAATCTCTCGCTTCTTCATAAGAATGCGTCATTCGATCGATATATCGGGTGTCAAGTCTTTTTTGAATTCTTGTTGGGTCTTTATCAACCCCTAAAAAAGTAGCTCCTGCCATGGTAGCTGCCAAAGGTTGAGCACCACCCATTCCGCCTAAACCACCAGTCACTATCAATTTGTGCTTCAAGTCGCCTTGGAAATGTTTGACTCCGCAGGCCACAAAGGTTTCGTAAGTCCCTTGCAAAATGCCTTGGCTACCAATATAAATCCAGCTGCCAGCCGTCATTTGGCCGTACATCATCAATCCTTTTTCGCGCAGCTCATTAAAGTGTTCCCAATTGGCCCATTTAGGCACTAAATTGCTATTGGCAATCAATACTCTTGGTGCTTCAGCATGAGTTGGGATGATCCCAACGGCCTTACCCGACTGCACCAAAAGGCTTTGATCGTCTTCTAATTTCAATAAGCATTCAATGATCTTTTGCAAAGCCTCGGGACTTCTCGCTGCTTGGCCAGTTCCACCGTACACCACCAACTTAGAGGGGTCTTCGGCCACTTCAGCATCGAGGTTATTCAGTAGCATGCGCAAAGCCGATTCTGTTTGCCAAGATTTGGCATTCAGTGTATTGCCTGTTGGCGCTTTATAATGAGGATGTGTGGCGTACTTTTCAGTAAACTTCGAATAGTTCATCATAATTAGTTTTTAGGTTGGAATGCTGCTTCGATAATTCGATCAGTCTTCCGCTTTTAATAATTTCGATTGCTTTTTCAATATCATTGGCAAAAACACGGTCTTCGGTTGCAAATTCAATTTGCTTGCGAACCCACTTGTGCATTCCCTCAATGACTGGGTTAGATTGTACGGGGCGATGAAAATCGAGTGCTTGAGCAGCACACATTAATTCAATCCCTAAAATTTTCTGTACGTTTTCTATCACCCTTAGCGCTTTTCTTCCACTGATAGAGCCCATGCTAACGTGGTCTTCTTGACCAAGCGAGGTTGGTATACTATCGGCACTTGCCGGAAAACAAAGGCCTTTATTTTCGCTCGCCAATGCTGCCGTGGTGTATTGAGGAATCATAAAACCTGAATTGATGCCCGTATCTGTCATCAAGAGTTTCGGCACGTTGCTTACACCACCTTCTAGTGAGAAATAAATTCTGCGATCGGAAATATTGCCAATTTCTGAAGCGGCCAAACAGGCATAATCCAAGGCCATCGCCAAAGGTTGTCCGTGAAAATTACCTCCACTGATTGTATGATTTTCATCAAAAACCACAGGATTATCGGTGACCGAATTCAACTCGATGTCTAAAAGATCTTTCAGGTGAAGCCATGCCGTGCGCGATGCACCATGCACTTGTGGAATACAGCGCAAAGAATAAGGGTCTTGCACTCGACTACAATTGGTATGCGACACCATCACCTCAGAGTCAGCCAAAAGCGCTGACATTCGTTCTGCCACGTGCATATTTCCTTTGAAGGGTCTTAAAGCATGAAGTTCTGGCTTGAAGGGTTTCGCTGAGCCCAACAAAGCTTCCACCATCATGGCCGCGACTAAATCTGCATGATTAAGACAGCTGTGCAACTGCTCGACTACTTTCACTGCGTGTGCTGCGATAAATTGAGTGCCATTGATCAAGGCCAAACCTTCTTTCGGTCCAAGGTCTAAAGGAGAAAGGTCATGAGCGGCAAGCATTTCGGCAGAAGCCAGTCTTTTGCCATTGACCATTACTTCACCAAGGCCTATCAAAGGCAAAAATAAATGTGAAAGTGGTGCCAAATCTCCCGAAGCTCCTACAGAACCTTGAGAAGGAACTACGGGAATAATATTATGCTGAATATGCCAATTGATACGGTCCAGCGTAGTTTCGGCAATCCCCGAGAAGCCTTTGGCCAGTGATTGCATTTTGAGAATCAGCATTAATTTGGAAAGATCATCGGCTATGGCCTCACCCACTCCAACACTATGGCTTTTAAGGATATTGAGCTGAAGCAAACGAGTTTTCTCTTTTGAAATCAGCGTGGTACACAAGGGCCCAAAACCAGTATTGATACCATAGACCGCTTTGCCTTTGGCCACTATCTTCTCAACAGCTTCTTGGCTAGCGCGAACTTTCAGCCGAGTGGTATCGCTCAAAACACCCTTGACCTCACCTTTGGCTATTGCTAAGGCCATTCCTGCAGTCAAATGATCGTCTCCGAATAAAAAAATTTCTGATGCCATGGGCTAAGTTTTTACTTCACGAAAGTATCGCTTAGCTTTAATACTTAGAAATACCAATTTAGTCATAGTTCAATAACCATGAGTTATCAGTTAGAAATAAGACACCTCAATTACTTTATGGCCGTTGCCGAAGAACTTAACTATAGAAAGGCGGCCGAAAAGCTTTTCATCAGTCAGCCAGGCTTAAGTAGGCAAATCAGTCAGATGGAAGCACTTTTGGGCGTGCAGCTTTTCGAACGAACGAAAAGAAAGGTGGAGTTAACTGCAGCGGGTGAATACTTAAGGCATGAGGCGCATTTTTTAATCAACCATATCAACCGGACCCAAGTTGAGCTTCAGCGGATACACGCAGGGACTCAAGGTGAGATTAAGATTGGCTTTATTGGCTCAGCCATGCAGCAAGTCATTCC
This sequence comes from Roseivirga sp., assembly GCA_047633135.1. Taxonomy (GTDB): domain Bacteria; phylum Bacteroidota; class Bacteroidia; order Cytophagales; family Cyclobacteriaceae; genus Roseivirga. The sequence continues at coordinate 440 of JBLIES010000149.1, read as the reverse complement.
CGAGCTCATGGTTAAAATGAACGCACACTTTCCAGAAACTAAAGTGAGTTTGGAAGAAATGTCGAATGGCAGCCAAGTAGAAAAAATGGAAAAGGGTGAATTGGATTTTGGGTTTGTGCGATTGGCAAGGGTGCCTGCTGGATTTCATATGCATCCCGTTTTGGAAGATACCTTTTCAGTAGTGCTTCCCAAGGATCACATTTTAAATGAGCAGAATTTTAAGGGCGTAGAACAATTGGCCAAGGAGCATTTTATCCTTTTTTCGAGTGATTACAGCCCTCTATACTATGATATGATTATGAGCATTTGCGAAGACAAAGGCTTTAGCCCGAATGTCTCTCATAAATCGGTACATGCTCCTACTATTTTTAAACTCGTAGAAAGAGGTTTGGGGGTAGCGATTATTCCAAGTGCCTTACAATACGGTTTCGACTTGGATG
>JBLIES010000148.1:0-9100 GCA_047633135.1 Roseivirga sp. | reverse complement strand
CACAGAAAGACGGAAGTGCCTAGAAAAAGAAATAGCACCGAAGTAAGCCTCGGTGCTATTTGATTAAGAATATGACCTCAATGGATTATGTGCATTGAAATCAAAGACTTTCTAATTCCCCCCTAATGGTGAGAAATCTACTTTTTTAACCTCTTCTACATAAGCCCCCCAATTAGCGGCATACCATGTATCTGACTGAGATTGTAATTCATTCAATTCTGTTCTTAGTCCATTTATCTCGTTCCTGGCTCCAGCGCTAGGAGCATCGTTTGTACCGCTGATTTCTCTTGAGAAAGTGGTTACTTTAGTGTTAAGTGGAATGATATCTGACTCTTCCCCTCCACCAAATCGGAAACCGTTACCACTGCCAATGGCATCGGATAAGCCTTTCATTTCCTTCTTCAGCGCTTCACTCTTTTCTCTCAAGGCAATTACATCAGCTCCTCTTTTACCTTTCAAGGCTTCGATCACTTTATCAACCGTACCCATGTCCTTGGTTAACTTAGCACTGAGGGTTGAAACATCCGCAGAAAGGATGTTGACTTCACGCAAAAGATCTCTTCTAGCGATCAAGGCATCCATAGAATACGTAATTCTAGGGTCCATTTTAATCTCTATGTTCGAACTGTCAGACTGGTCGCCAATGGTGACTTTTACTTTGTATTTCCCTGGCAATGCAGGGGCTCCTCCTCGCCTGAAGAATCTAGCAAATTCTGCTGGCATGCCAGGAGGTAAATCTGGTTGCACTGTGTTTTCTGGAGGATCTTCATCGTATCTCCACGATACTGTGTTCAATCCTGCTTCGATGGGTGAACTCAGGCTCCTGACAAGGTGACCATTCAAGTCCATGATTTCAATACTGGCTTGAGGACCTTTTGCAGCAGCTGCGCCTGGTCCACCTCGGCCTCCACGACCAGCTCGGCCTCCAGCTCTCAATTGTTGTCTTACTTCAGGGGTTACATCGCCAGCATTCGGTCTTCCCCCACCCGCTGGCTTTTCTACTGCCTCAGGTTTCTTGGCGAAAAACTTAATGACCGCTGCACCTGAGGCTCTATTTTCACCTTCGAACGTTGCACTCCCTGGATTTGCGGGGCCATTGGCTGAGCGAGTACTCACCATATAGGCCGTATTGGCATCAATTGCCGTTACAGCTGATGCTGAGAGTGATTTTTGTCCCTTTCCAGCCAAAACCCTCAGGGGTTTAATATCATCAAGCACATAGATAGAGCGCCCAAAAGTACCAATCACTAAGTCGCTTTCTCTTTCTTGAATGACCAAATCCATGGTTGAAACACTTGGATAGCCATTTTTATATTGAGTCCAATTTTTTCCTTCGTCAATCGACATGTAAAGGCCATGCTCCGTTCCGAAGAACATGAGTTTTGGCTCCACTGGGTCTTGAATAAACGAAAGTGCATAACCAAAAACATCATCTTCAGTGGCCAACGGAATCCATGTTTCACCATAGTCTTTGGTGCGCAACAAGTAAGGCTTAAAATCGAATCTTCTATAATTGTTGATCACTGCCACGGCTTCTCCTTTGTTGTACCTAGAAGCTTTGATTTGATTGATCCACGAGCCAGCAGGAATACCCTTTAGGTTCTTGGCTAAATTAATCCATGTTGTGCCACCGTCTGTCGTCAATTGAAGGTTTCCATCATCTGTACCTGCCCAAAGCACCCCTTTTTCTAAAGGACTTGGTTCGATGACTAAGATGGTGGTGTGGTTTTCTGCTCCTGTGGCATCCACTGTAATGCCACCGCTCTCATTTTGCTTTTGCTTCTCAGGATCGTTAGTTGTTAAGTCTGGAGAAATCATTGTCCAGCTGTCTCCCTTATCGATACTCTTATGCACCATTTGACTACCGAAGTAAATGGTACTGTTATCGAATGGGTCTTGAGCAATAGCCGCGTTCCAGTTAAATCGAAGCTTTAATTTTGGGTCATCGCTGGTGGGCTTGATCCTCTTCGTGCTTCCTGTTAATTTGTCATAACGACCCACATTGCCTTGTTGAGACATTGAATAGCCATATCTAGAATCATCAGGATCGGCCATTACATCGAAACCGTCACCTCCGCCAATAGAGAAGTTGTAATCGTTTCTCATTCCACCGTTCATCCAGGTATAAGCAGGGCCCGTCCATGTGCCGTTGTCTTGTAAGCCACCATAAACATTGTAGGGGGTTTCATTGTCCACATTGATATGATAGTATTGACCTATCGGTAAATTCTCGACATACTGCCAAGTTTTACCCATGTCGCGCGTGATGGCCATTCCCCCATCATTTCCTAAAATCATGTATTTTGGATTGTCTGGGTTGATGTACAAAGCGTGGTTGTCTACATGAATCAGGTTTCTTGGAATAATATTCTCGAAAGACTTACCTCCATCCTCACTGCGATGAACATTCGTAAAAATGCTATAGACTCTATTTTCATTTTTTGGATCAACATAAATATCGAAATAGTAAAAAGGTCGGTTACCAATATCACCCGACTTGTTCACCATTGTCCAGTTGACGCCTCCATTATCTGAACGGTAAAGCGCGTTTTCCTTTGATTCAATGATGGCATAAACCCGATTTGGGTTATTTGTTGCGAAAGCTAAGCCCATACGCCCTACATCGCCCTCAGGAATACCATTCTCTTTTGCTGTCTGTTTAGTCCAATTTTTACCGCCATCTACGGTCATGTATAAACCAGAACTTAGTCCGCCAGAAGTAAAAAACCAAGGTTCCCTTCTGTGTTGCCACATGTTGACCAATAGCTTATCAGGATTGGCAGGGTCCATGACCATATCGCCAACCCCCGTTTTTTTATCTACATACAGAATCTTCTCCCAAGTTTCTCCACCATCAGTGGTTTTAAAAACGCCTCTTTCTTCATGATCTCCCCATGGCGAGCCTATTGCACCGATGTATACCGTATTTGGATCGTCAGGATGAATAATAATTCTGTGTACATTTCTTGTTTTCTCTAAGCCCATGAGCTGCCAGGTTCTACCCGCATCTTGGCTTCTGTACACACCATAACCCCCTGTTAAACTGTTTCGTGGGTTGCCCTCACCAGTGCCGACCCATACTACATCTGGATTCTTCTGAGAAACTGCCACAGCTCCGATTGACAATGGTATTTCGTTATCGAAGATAGGCTCCCAAGCGGTTCCCCCACTCTCAGATTTCCACAAACCACCCGAGGCCGAGCCTGCATAAATAATTTCTGGGTTGTTTCTCACTACATCGATCGATGTGATCCTTCCGCTCATATTGGCAGGGCCAATACTACGGGCCTTCATTGGTGCTAACTTAGTAAAGTCAATTTTCTGTCCGTAAGACATCGAACTGACCAATAAGGCACAGAGGGCAAACATTCTAACCAGAATGAATGCTGCTTTTTGGTTATTTGGTTGATTCATAGTTTGTTAATTGGTTTGGATTTGGACTACTTTTTCAAGTATTCGTTTAGTGAAAAGAATCAAATTATATGAGTGGCGAAAATCGATTTACACTGATGGTATATTTTCCGAAATAGGCTTGGTGAAGTCTAATCTATTCGACTATATTTGCACTCCTTAAAAAGAGGGATATTTCAGCAATTAACCGGAGAGATGGGTGAGCGGCTGAAACCACATGTTTGCTAAACATGCGTGCGGGAAACCGTACCGGGGGTTCGAATCCCCCTCTCTCCGCAAAAGGCCAATCCGTTAAGGATTGGCCTTTTTTTTATGGCTTGTCACGTCAACTGTTACCGTAACTGCTGGCGTAAACATTACGGCCATACAAGCGCAAAACGGCCATGTAAAGCTCGAAGATACCGACCACTATCTTAGATCGTTGGGTTACGAACAGATCCGGGCGAAGCAACCAAGTTTGGGTTAAACCTTTTTTTCTGCGTTTCTATTTAGAAAGTTCACTTTCTGATCAATACTATATTTTAGACAATTCATCAATTCTTCGTTTCAAAATCGAATTTGTTTCTTCGATGACCTTGTTGATTTTTTGATGTAGGTCAATTTCATGATCTTTCTTTTCGATCATTCGTGATAATCTCGGCATATTATGGGTATTCAGGCTCATTATTAGTGATTTCATTAGAAAATAAGGTAGCTCCCTGTCGTACCAAGACACAACATAGCAAGCGGCTGGCACACTACCCTTATCATTAATATCATCATTCTCTAATTATGATATAATACAGTAATTATTTACTTCAATCAAGTATTTAAGATTTATTACATGATCTAAATACTTGTAGATGCCTTTAATTTTAAATATAATATTTGTTATAATAATATTTCACATGTAAATTTAGAGCATAATAACTAACTAACCCTATTTTAAAATTATGAAGAACACGTTTTCAAAATTAAGCATGATTCTATTTGCTGTAATTATGCTTTCGGGCTGCGCTACATTGTTTGGCCCCAAAAATCATAGTTTGGCTTTTGGCACTAATCCCGATGGTGCAGAAATTTACCTTAACGGGGCGCGAGTAGGTGCTACACCACTAACGCTTCAGCTAACGGCCGATCAAACCTATAATATTGAGTTTAGAAAGGAAGGCTACAAATCAATTACCCGAACAGTAAATAGTAAAGTTGGTGGTGGTTGGATTGTGCTGGATATTCTTGGCGGCTTGGTACCGATTATTGTAGATGCGGCAACCGGTAATTGGAAGAAGCTAGACCAAAGTAGCGTGAATGCTGAATTGATCAAAAACCAACAGCCATAACCCTAGCCCATCGACATAAAAAAAGCCTTGATCTTAACGGTCAGGGCTTTTTTTTATGTGGGTTATCAATCTATCAGTTGATAGTTATTTGTCTTCTTGAGGGTTTTGATAGTTGGTTTTTTTAGTGTGGCTAACAAGTGCATCTCACATAACCCCTCTATTTTCTTCATCCATAAATGAATTTAATAAAAACAAGGATGTTAGTCAAACAAGAAGCAAAATATGATTAAAACTGTCACGAGATTGTCACAAATAAGGCCTGTCCAACGGGGTCCTGTTCGTAAAGGGACATCGTTTACACTTTTTAAAGACTTGTTTTCTGAGTAAAATCAGAAATTATGCCTTGGAAAGAAACGACAACTATGGAACAAAAAGTAGAATTTATCTGCGAATGGAGAACAGGAAAATACTCAATCACGGAACTTTGTAAAACATTTAATATTTCAAGACCAACTGCCTATGAATTTATAGCCAGGTTCGAAAATAATGAAATTGAAGGCTTAAAACAGCAATCCCAAGCACCTCAAAAACATCCGGATAGCACCAAAGATGAAGTGGTAAAAAACATCTTACAATTAAAAGAAAAACATAAGCTTTTGGGGGCAAAAAATAAGGAGATTAAATTTTATCGTTTGTCCTGAAAAACATATCCCAAGTATTGTCACAATACGGCTCGATAAAATTCAATGATGAAAATTTATAGATATGAGATACCTAACGTCTATTTTTCTTTTAATAGTGACTAGTCATTTGATACACGGACAAGAGAAAATAACACTCAAAATTCTCTCTGGTTTCAAATGGACAAACAGCAACTTTGACGATTGCACACGTTATTATCAATTCAGAACTGACGGGTATTTCGAACACTGGAACTGTTCAATGAATGAATTGGATACAGGTGTATATCAAATAATCAATGACACTTTGAAGCTTTATGAATATCACCTAAAATCGCAAGTACCGATTCGTTTTGGAGGTGTAGAAGGAACCGAAATTAGATATCAGTCTAACTACCGGTTAAAATTCGATACGCTTTGGAGTGTTTATTACCGCGACTATAAATACAATTACGAAACTTTCGAACGTATCCCTGAAAGGAGCTACATAAAGATCCAAAAGGAGAAAAAATAACACTAGTCGAGTCGGTAAAGGGGATTTGTATCCCCTTTACCTCTCACAGCACCGTACGTTAACTTCTGCACTCGCACGGCTCTTATAATGCAGTACAGCTGATCTGTCTAATCAGATTAGCTCATTGTTTAATCACTGTACATTTAGGCTAAGAATAGGTTATTCCCTGCTCGCTAAACCTTTCAATTAGCTAAACAAGCCCGTCAACAGTAGCTAATACGCAAAAGATTTTTCAGGACTCAAAGAGACTTTTGCTTCGTAATGAGAATTTCTAAATTAAATGAATCAAATTAGTACTTCATGAAAGTATGCATTGCCGAGAAACCATCTGTTGCCAAAGAAATTGCCAATGTCATTGGAGCAACAGAGCGCAGAGATGGCTATTTTGAAGGCAATGGCTATCAGGTAACATGGACTTTTGGGCACTTCTGCACCCTGCTGCCGCCTGAAGATTACAAACCAGAATGGAAGCGTTGGGATTTCAATACTTTACCAATGCTCCCCGAGCGATTTGAAACCAAAGTCATGGATGATGGAGGGGTCAAAAAGCAATTCAACATCATTAAAGGGCTTTTCAAAAATGCCAGTTTAGTCATCAACTGTGGTGATGCTGGCCAAGAAGGAGAATTGATTCAGCGATGGGTCATTAATGCTGCCAAATACACAGGAGAGGTGCAACGCTTATGGATTTCATCTTTGACTGCAGAAGCCATCAAGGCAGGCTTTGGCAACCTTCAACCTGCTGCCACTTTTGACAACCTCTATTATGCAGGCAGTTCCAGGGCAATTGGAGATTGGTTACTAGGCATGAATGCCACAAGGTTGTTCACCCTAAAATATGGCGGATTCAAACAGGTATTGTCCATAGGCAGAGTGCAGACCCCCACCCTGGCCATGCTGGTCAATCGTTTTGAGGAGATTGAAAATTTCAAGCCTCAACCCTATTGGGAACTTCAGACTACTTATAGAGACACTGTTTTCAAAAACACAACTGGGAAATTTCTCAAAAAAGAGGATGGCGAGCAGCTGCTGAACCAAATTCAGGGCAAGGACTTAGTCATCATCGCGGTTGACAAAAAAGACGGTAAGGAATACGCTCCTAAGCTTTTTGACTTAACGAGCGTTCAAGTTTATTGCAATAACAAGTTTGGATTTACAGCAGAGGCAACCCTCAAAACAGTGCAAAGGCTCTACGAAATGAAGGTGGTGACCTACCCTAGAGTAGATACTACCTTTTTGCCCAACGACATGTACCCCAAAATCCCGAACATCCTAAAGGGCTTGTCGAAATATGCTTCGTTTACGGCAAGCCTTTTACAGAAGACCATCCGAAAATCAAAAAACATATTTAACGACAATAAAGTCACCGATCACCACGCGATCATTCCTACGGGTGAAGAAAAGCACTTGAATGCAGAGGAACAAAAAGTGTATGACATCATCGTTAGGCGGTTTATTGCCGTATTTTATCCTGACTGTAATGTGGCCAAAACTCAAGTCAAGGCAGAAGTTGAGCAGGTGAATTTTATCGCCAGTGGTAAAGAGATTTTAGAAGAAGGTTGGCGCGTGCTTTTCCCTAAGGAGAGCAAGAAGACAGACGATGGTGAAAGTAAAGAAGAGGAAGAAAACATTTTACCTTCATTTACAATCGGTGAAAAAGGCCCACATGTCCCCTCTTTTTTAGAGAAAACCACGAAAGCCCCTAACCACCACACCGAGGCCTCTTTGCTTCGTGCTATGGAAACCGCTGGAAAACATGTGGAAGATGATGAACTCAGGGACCTGATGAAAGCCAATGGGATTGGAAGACCTTCTACCAGGGCAAATATCATTGAGACCTTATTCAGGCGGAAATATGCCCTCAGAAATAAAAAACAAGTGATCCCTACTGAAATGGGGATTCAGCTGATCAACACCATTCAGAATCAATTGCTGAAATCAGCGGAGCTTACAGGACAATGGGAGAAACAGCTGAAAGAAATTGAACAGGGAGAATACAGCGCCAAGCAGTTCATTTTCAATATGAAAAAGATGGTGGACGAAATGGTTTATGAAGTACGGTCAGAAACCGGTAAACCAAGACTGTCAACGGCCGTAGAAACGCCCGCAAAAAAAGCGCCTGCATTAGCTGGACTGGTGGGTACTCAATGTCCAAAATGTACGGACGGGAGAATACTCAAAGGTCAAACGAGTTATGGCTGCCATCAATACAAAGCGGGCTGCGATTTTAGAGTGCCTTTTAAGTTTTTGAACAAAAAACTAACAGAGAAGCAGGTTCAACGATTGATCGAAAAAAAGGTGACTACCAAAATCATTGGCTTTCTTTTGGAAGGTCAAAAGGTAGATGGGATCTTAAAGCTCAATGCTGCAATGGCCATTGAATTCGAAAATAAAACGCCTGCTGCTGCTGCTGTTCAACCAAAAAATGACATGCCCCCTTGCCCAAAATGTGGTAAAGGCAAAATCATCAAGGGTCGGTCTGCTTATGGCTGTAGTCAATGGAAAAGTGGCTGTGACTTTAGATTTGCATTCAACGACATCAAGACCAAAGCCAATGGACGTTCCTTGACCAAGGAATTAGTCTTAGAAATCATCAAGAACTGACATCGCACTCAACCATTCAATACCAATCTAATTAGACAAATGCAGACTGCAGTTGGCTGGCTGCGGCCCTATACTCCTCTTGCTATTTACTTATGAATTCTGCTAAAAAATCAATCCGCAGAAGGCGATCATTTCATAGCACTATCTATTGCCATGTTATACTGACGCTGTTGCCTTCTCTTCCTTATTTTTCGGCTCATTTAACCTTAAGGACAATGCTCCTGAAATAAGGAAGAACACCCCACCAAGTAGTATGGCGTTGACAGCACTATTGCCCAATAGGTTTTTCACAATAGGACCAAAAGTCAATGTCTGAATTCCCATCGGGATCACAATCATCATATTGAGAATTCCCATATAGACACCTCTACGGTCTTGAGGGACAATTTTTGAAACCATCGTATAAGGGATTCCCATCATCGCTGCCCAACCGATACCGAAGAACACCATCGGGATTAATACCAACAATGGGTCATGTATATAAGGTATAGCGAGCATTCCCAAACCTGTTAAAAACAAGCTGGCGGTGTACACCTTTTTGCTCCCAAACTTTAAGGCCAACGGCACTAAAGCCAAAGCGATAACCATGGTTGAAATATTATAAGTTGTATTCATTTTAGCAGCCTGACTCA
>JBLIES010000147.1:0-9135 GCA_047633135.1 Roseivirga sp. | reverse complement strand
AACTGAAATGTTCTCTAATTCAATTCTCGAAATTTCTTTCAGCTGTCCAGACTCAAAGGCATAATCTAACTCATGGGCCGGAAAATCTTTATCTAGCGTATAATTAATGTAATCTTGAAATCTAACGCCTTTTATTTCGCGTTGATTATAAGCTTCTCTAAACCGCACCCCTCCTCCATTCACATAATAACTGTACGCTAAATAGTCTACCGTAAAATTCTTTTGATGAATCCAGTAAACGAATACATTCTCAAATCTCTTTCCCCCACCATTATTTCCATAAGTCACCTCTACTTTATAATAAGATTCCCCTTTCACTTTAATAGAAGGCATCAATTCTTTGTTTATAGCACCATCATTAGCACCGTAGGGTAAAAGAGCGAAATAAATTACCGAGCGCATATCACTGGAGCTGATCAATGAAAGTTCTGAGTCAAGAAGAACAATTTCATTATTTACTTTATGCAAGAAAGAGTCGTTCTCGATAATATCTTCAATCGTTTGATCCCCGTCCTTGATCACCCTCCTCATCAGGTTTGACGCTCCTGACAAATCTGCTTCGAAGAATTTATTTCTAAATTCAAATGTCACGTCAAGTTCTTTTTTAGTATCAAATCCATGTTTGGCAATGGCTTTATTGAGTACTTCCTGTGCGCTTGGCTTTTTTACCTCACAGCTAGACGATGCCAGTATTAGTAGTAATAAAAACACATTGTTTACTCTGATTTTACCCATATAAAAGTTGCTCCGCATTAGGGAGGTTTGTTACGACTGAATATATTATTTGTTATCTATTTTTTTTAATTGGTCAAAAGATACATCAAAAACGACCATTGATAACGGAGACTGGGATGAATGGTTCAATTCCGACTATAATAGCTAGTGGGTCACGCAATCGATTTCTAACTACAGTATATTTCTTTACTTTCACGGAATAAACTCGAAAACATGAAGAGCTCAAGAATTATTGGCCTCGGTCACTACGTACCTGAAAACATTGTGAAAAATGCTGATCTAGAGAAGGTAATGGACACTACCGATGCCTGGATTGTTGAACGCACAGGCATTAATGAGCGCAGATGGTTTAACCCAGGTGTAGACACTGTGTCAAATATGGCCACAAAAGCCGCCAAGATGGCCATCAGCAGAGCAGATATTAACGTATCAGAAATAGACTTCATCGTTTTTGCCACAATCACTCCTGACTATTTTTTCCCCGGCTCAGGAGTTTTGATGCAACGTGAACTCGGCTTACAAGGAATTGGAGCAATTGATTTGAGGAATGCCTGTAGTGGTTTTATCTATGGCCTATCTGTGGCTGATCAGTTTATTAAAACTGAAATGTACAAAACAGTGCTCGTGGTTGGTGCTGAAATACAATCTTCAGCAGTAGACAAAAGCACTGATGGCCGTTCAAGTGCAGTGATCTTTGCAGATGGCGCTGGCGCAGCGATACTGAGGGCTACTGATCCTTCTGAAGGGGGAATCCTGTCCACTCATTTACACGCAGATGGTGATTACGCAGAAGAGTTATATGTGAAAGACCCTGGAAGCAGCCGTAAAGTGAGGCTTTCGGCAGAATTGATCAAAGGCTCCACCTTTAACCTCACAATGAATGGCAATACGGTTTTCAAACATGCTGTTGCACGGTTTACTGAAGTAATTGAAGAGGCCCTGACAGCGAATCAAATGAATGCAGAAGATATAGACTTGCTCGTGCCTCATCAGGCCAACTTAAGGATTAGCAATTACGTTCAAAAGCAATTAAACATGCCTGACGAAAAGGTGTTTAACAACATCATGTATTACGGTAACACAACTGCAGCCTCCATTCCTATCGCACTTAGTGAGGCTTGGGGAAAAGGAATAATTAAGGAGGGCGACATCATATGTCTCGCTGCGTTCGGGAGTGGGTTCACTTGGGCTTCGGCTTTAATCAAATGGTGATTTGAAAAATTCAGCGAGTCTAAGTCCGAAAGAATTGAAAGTACTCATGGATTCCGATTTTTTGCTCACCAAGCAGGGCATAGATATAAAAATCTCCGCTCTTCTGATTGACTATCAAAAAGAGACAGAAAACTTCTTCAAAGAATTCCAACATCAATTGCCCCCAGCGCTGAACTATAGAGCGGGAAAAGTAAGTAAGGGGCAAAATTATAATGGCTTACCCTACTGGGTAGTCGATTTGCCAAGTTTTTTTAACCAAAAGGATTTCTTTACTTATAGAATGGTAGTGTGGTGGGGGAATTTCATTTCATTCAGTGTAGTAGTGAGTGGAGAAATGTTCGAAAGGATGTCGGTTAATCTTGACAACCTTGAACAAACCGATTTATATTATGCTATCAACCAAAGTCCTTGGCGCATCGAATTCAGCGCGGACAACCTGATTAGAATCGAACAGAAAGAGCGCTCTAGAATTGAGGCGCATCAAAAAACAGCCAACTTCATAAAAGTCTCAAAAAGATATGAGTTGTCAGATTTACCAAATTTAAAATCAATCGGTAGCGAATGTTTTGAATTGATTATTTCTTCAATGAATTGGCGTAATATTTGATAAAGATCATGAAATTATAGAACATCATTAACGGTAACCCGATTAAGAAGTATGCGCTTTAAACAATACATCCTCTTTCTATTTTTACTATCAAATTTGATCGCGAAAGCCCAACAGGAAAGCTATGAGCTCATCTACCCTTTAGATGACCCCGCACTCACCTATAAAGGAGCATTAGAAAACGGAAAAAAAACGGGTTTATGGGCAGCTTATAACTCCGACAGCAGCTATCTCCAAAAAGGCAATTACTTTGAAGGCCAAAAAACTGGCTTCTGGCTTATTTTTTACGATAGAAAAGAAAAAGCTAGGATTCAATATAAAAATGATTCCATCTCTGGAAGCTATCTACTTTTCAATGAAAGTGGGTTATCAATCGTTAAAACAGAATTCAACAGGAATAAGATAAATGGCAGTTGGATCTCGTTTTATCCTATGGGAACAAAATACGAGAAAGGCACATTCACCAATGGCCAAAAAGAAGGGGAATGGACTTCATTTTATGAAAATGGAAAAAAACAGATTATAAGTAATTATAAGGGGGATAAGCTTAATGGAAGTTTTCAACAGTTCGACCCCTTCGGACCTCTCCTCATTGAAACTTCTTACAGTAATGGTTATCTAAGTGGCGATTGGCGAAAGTACGATGGCGATTTCACGCTTGAAAGAGGTCAATTTGTTGAAGGAGAGAGAAATGGAGAGTGGCGATATTACGATTTTAGTAATGTTCAACCTGCCATTATAGAATTTTATGATAAGGGTAAAAAAGTGGGCAAATGGCGCAGTTATTATCAAAGTGGAAGATTGGCAAAACAGGTGAGTTACGCAGATGATCTACCTGTTGGTGTTTCTAAAGAATGGTACGAAAACAGGCAACTGGCAGAAGAAACATGGTTTAGACTTGGCCTTAAAGACAGCACATTTTCTTCTTATTACGACAACAGTGCCCCTCGTGAGCTTGGCAGCTATAACCTCGGCTCACAAGTGGAACTGTGGAAATACTACCACCAAAATGGCATGATAAAAGAGTTTGGGAATTTCCTTAATGACAAAAGAACAGGGAATTGGAAAACCTTTAATGAACAAGGTCAACTGATTGCTGAGGGGGATTACATACTAGACGAAAAGATTGGTCAATGGTTCAATTACCATGAGAACACCCAATTGGCGGCCATTGGAAGTTATAAGAAAGGCGAAAAGGATGGTTTATGGGGTTTATTCCATAAAAATGGCAAACCGATGCTAGAAGAAACCTGGGAGAAAGGTCTTTTAATGACGGTTTCCCCTTTTACTGATAATGATGATGAGAAATATGACTCCGGAACACTAAGCAATGGTTTCGGCATCAAAACATCTTATTACCCTGATGGCGAAATCTATTCCAAAGGACCTTACGAAAAGGGACAACCGAATGGTCAATGGACCTTCTACGATGAAAAAGGCCGCAAGTTGACCGATGGCAACTTAGTTGAAGGCACCAAGGAGGGAGTTTGGCGTATTTATACGCGCAGTGGCCGATTGATTCGGACGGAGTCTTATCTTAATGGAGAATTAACAAACCGTTGATTTAATAAACAAAACGAGCTACCATCAGTTCTACATAAAAAACATATGGGTCTATTTTCAAGAAAATCAGAAAAAGAAAAACTTAACGATACGTACAAAAAGCTTATCGAAGAAGCGTATAAGCTCTCTCACACAGACAGACGTGCAAGCGATTTGAAAACGGCTGAAGCAGATGTCGTCCTCAAGCAAATGGAGAACCTTAAGTAATTGATCTCTTTCAATTTTTAGTTTTAAGCGAAACGATCATTTTTAATATCGTAGCTTTTACTAATTCTGATTCATTCCAAGGTAAAAAGTGATTTTGGTTTGGGAGCATGATTATTTCGTGCGGAGCATTCACTAACATACTGTCAGCAAAAGAACCATTACCAGGGGCTACTAATTTATCTGATTCACCTTGAATAACCACGCTTGGGACAGTGATGCTTTTCCAAAGTGGTAACATTAATTCAAGTTCTTCTTTCAAGAAAATCAACTCCTCATTTGACACTCTAATGACCTTGGGGAATATACCCTCAATAATTGGCCATCGCATTGGCACCCTAAACCAATCCTCATTAGGTTCTAATTCTGGTGCAATGGCAGGTGCCAACATTATAATCCCTTCTACTAGCTTGGGGTAATCCATGGCCATGCGTGCCACCAATGGCCCACCTAAAGAGTGTCCTACCAAAACCCTTGGCGCTGGATACCTTTCTAAAATTTTAGATATGAATTCAGATTGCCTCTCTAATGAAGCGACTGGTTTGCCAAAACTTGACTTGCCGAAACCTGGCCTATCGACAGAAATAATATTGGCCACATTATACAGTGTACTGTCTTTAAAGTAATCGATAAAAGCATCCCAAGCTCCAGGCGTTCCATGAACAAAAACCACCGTGGCTGACTTTTGACCATCAATGACTTTAAAGTGCATTCTATACCCATCAACTTTATAAAACTCACTTTCTGGTTTAACGTCCTCCTCCTCAAAAAAAGCGGCCACTTTTTTATCGCTCATACTAAGTGTCACACAACTACTCACTACTTGAGAGAGGATAACAAAAAGAATAAGGCAAGTCAAACAACCCAACTTAAGACTTCGAAACTTTCTTCGCTTTGCCATGATATTAAAACCCAAAAGAAAAAAACCACTCCTGATAGGAAGTGGTTTTAAATATTGTAATAAAATATGTTTATCTCAAAAATAACATCTCTCTGTATTTCAATAATGGCCAAGCATCATCATCTACTATAAGCTCGAGTTTATCAACCGCATTTCTTATCTCGTCAAAGTACTTCGCCTTGATGCGGTCACAATAAGCAATCGCTCTATCGTGAGATGAGTCAATCTTATTGACCTCACCTCTCTCTTCATTTAAGGCGGTGACCTTAGTTTGAATCGTTGAGAGCAGACCATTGATCTTAGTAATCACAGAAACTACATGCGCATTATCTAATTCCAACTCCTTCAGACTTTTAGCATTTTGCATTAGCTTGTTCTGATAACTAACACCCACAGGGATGATCATATTCATTGCAATTTCACTAATCAATCTAGCTTCAATTTGAAGTTTAAGGATATAATTTTCTAATTGGATCTCATTTCTGGCCTCCAATTCGATTCTATTCATTACACCAAACTCTTCAAATATAGCAATCGAGCTTTTTGAAATATACGCATCCAAAGCGCGAGCCGTGTCTTTAACGTTTGGCAATCCTCTTTTCTCAGCTTCTTTTGCCCAATCTTCAGAATATCCATCCCCTTCGAATCGAACCGCCTTAGATTCTTTAATGTACCTTCTCAATACATTAACGATGGCAATTTTCTTATCCTCTCCGGCCGTAATGAGCCTAGTTACTTCCGCGTAGAATTCTTTTAACTGCTTAGCCATTATCAAGTTAAGTACTGTCATTGGCTCAGCAACATTTTGATCGGAGCCTACTGCTCTGAACTCAAATTTGTTACCAGTAAAAGCAAAAGGAGACGTTCTGTTTCTATCAGTATTGTCTAGAATGATACCCGGGATTTTATCAATCCCAAGCTTCATGTACATGTTCTCGCCTTTGTCTACTTTAATATTACCATTACTCTCCAGTTCATTAAGTACGCTGGTTAACTCAGAACCTAAGAATACTGACATAATTGCTGGTGGTGCCTCATTAGCACCTAACCTATGGTCATTACCTGCTGAAGCGATACTTGCTCTTAACATTCCAGAGTTATCGTGAATCGCTTTGACAGTCGTAACTAAGAAAGTAAGGAATTGAAGATTTTCTCTTGCACTTGAGCTTGGTTGGAATACGTTTACACCCGTATTGGTAATCAACGACCAGTTGTTATGCTTTCCAGATCCGTTCAATCCTGCGAAAGGTTTTTCATGGAATAGAACTTTCAAATCGTGTCTTTCGGCAACACGGTCCATAACATCCATCATCAAAGAATTATGATCAGTTGCCACGTTAATATCTTCGAATAATGGTGCCACCTCAAACTGAGCTGGTGCCACTTCGTTGTGACGTGTTGAGACTGGAATCCCTAGCTTTAAAGACTCTATCTCAAAGTCTTTCATAAAGTTATATACTCTACTTGGTATAGCACCGAAGTAATGATCATCTAATTGTTGACCTCTTGCTGGGTGATGACCAAAAACAGTTCTTCCACTCATGACCAAATCAGGGCGAGCATTGAACAATGCTTTGTCTACAACAAAATACTCTTGCTCACACCCTAAAGAGGCGTTCACACGAGTTACATTTCTATCGAATAATTGACAAACTTTAGTTGCCGCTTTGTCAACTGCCTCTACTGCCTTTAATAATGGCACCTTATGATCAAGGGCTTCTCCTGTGTATGAAACGAAAATTGTAGGAATACAAAGTGTTCTACCCCACAAGAAAATTGGAGAACTCGGATCCCACGCAGTGTAACCTCGCGCCTCAAAAGTACTTCTGATACCCCCATTTGGGAAAGAAGAAGCATCTGGCTCTTGTTGAATTAATGCAGATCCTTTAAAAACTTCGATACCCTTCTGGGCGTCAAAGAAAGAATCGTGCTTTTCTGCAGTCGAACCTGTTAAAGGCTGAAACCAGTGAGTGTAATGTGTTGTGCCTTTCGAAAGAGCCCAAGTTTTAACAGCAGAGGCTACTTCACTTGCAGTATCTGGCTCTATTTTTTTACCTTTTTTAATCGCAGATTCTACTTTCTTAAAAGTATCGGGCGCTAAAGTCGCCTTCATTTTCTCAAGTGTAAAAACATCATCTGCGAAGAAATCTGAAATCTTGTCTGATGGAGCAAAAACACGCTCTGTAGTTCTGTTCTGAACTATATTGAGCGCTCGTTGACGTTGGTTCGACATGTTAATGATAAATTGGTTTTAAATTCAAGACAAAAATAGCAGAAATACATAAATTCTTATGCTCTCTACTCATTTTTTATCCGATTTAAGGAATGACAACATAAATACGCATCAAATGAAAGCAATACAGCCCTCATACGTTCATTTACTCAGAAGTACTGAATAATTCATCTTACTACCCTATGTGTTTTCATTCGACCCATTTATCGTTAGATTTGCACACCCAAATGAGAAAAGTCGCATTCTATACATTAGGTTGTAAACTGAATTTTTCAGAAACCTCTACTATCTCTCGTCAATTCGAAGAGAAGGGCTACCGTAAAGTAGACTTCTCTGACGATCCTGATATTTTCATTATTAATACCTGCTCCGTAACAGAAAATGCGGATAAGAAATGTGCCAAAATTGTTAGAGAGGCTCAAGCGATTAATGCCGATGGCTATGTTGCGATCATTGGTTGCTATGCACAGTTGAAGCCAAAAGAAATATCTGAAATCCCTGGTGTCGATGCTGTTTTAGGGGCTGCCGAAAAGTTCAGGTTGATAGAACTGCTCGATGGTTTTGTTAAACCTGAAACCACTCATGTTCTAGCATCTGAAATTAAAGAAGCAACGGTTTTCAATAATGCCTATTCGATTAACGACAGGACGAGAACCTTCTTAAAGGTACAAGATGGTTGTAATTACCATTGCGCTTTCTGCACTATTCCACTTGCACGAGGCAAAAGCAGAAGCGATAGTGTTGAAAGCATTCTAAAGTCTGCTCGAGAAATAGCGCAGACAGATGTGAAGGAAGTAGTTTTGACAGGTGTGAACATCGGTGACTTTGGCATTCAAAAAGGCAAAAGAGTGGAGCGTTTCGTTGACCTCGTCAAAGCAATCGACCGAATAGAAGGGATTGATCGAATCAGAATTTCTTCTATTGAGCCTAACTTACTGACCAATGAGATTATTGAATATGTAGCCAGCTCATACCGCTTTGTACCACATTTCCATATCCCCCTTCAGTCTGGCAACAATAAAACACTTAGAAGTATGAAAAGGCGCTATTTGCGCGAACTCTATATCGATAGAGTTGATAAAATTAAAGTGCTGATGCCGAGTAGCTGCATTGGCGTAGATGTGATTGTGGGGTTCCCAGGAGAAAGTCATGATGACTTTTTAGATACCTACAATTTCTTAAATGAGCTGGACATCTCCTACCTCCATGTATTTACCTATTCTGAAAGAGCCAATACAGCTGCACCAGAAATGGAGGGCAGGGTTTCGCTAAAAGAAAGAAAAGAACGCTCAAAGATGCTGCGAATTCTGTCAGAGAAGAAAAAACAGCAATTCTATAGAAGTCAGTTAGGAACCAACGCCACCGTACTTTTTGAAGATGACATTGAAAATGGAATGATGCATGGCTTCACCGAAAACTATGTTCGCGTTGCCGCTAAATACGACCCAATGATGATCAACGAGCTTAAAGTGGTGACGTTACGATCGATCAACGAAAATGGAACAGTGGCTGTGGAAGAACCAGAAATGGTTTTCGAAACACACTAGCCCCCATGGAAGGCCCAAACCCACAGCTTTTACTAGATTTAGTGCAAATGAAAATGCCCTTTGGCAAATACAAAGGCACTACGTTATGCGATATACCCACTTACTATTTAGAGTGGTTTGCGAAAGAAGGCTT
>JBLIES010000146.1:0-9236 GCA_047633135.1 Roseivirga sp. | reverse complement strand
CTATTCTAATTCTGTTTTCTTGCGCTACCGAAAAAGAAAAGACAGCTCAAGTAGAAACAGTATACACTCTGGTGAAGCCTAAGGAAGAATGGGTAACGGCTAGGGTGATAGAAGCAAAAGAAAGACTGTCGGCCACCGAAGCAGGGCAGTTGGTTTGGGGAGCTATGGAGTATCATGGTGGGTTAGAAAAGTGGTGGAACAACGGGCCGGTATATTATAGGTTCAATTATCAGCCAAAATCAGGTACCGGAACGGCACGAGATACTTATGAATTAGCAGATTATTGGTCGTCACGCACGAGGCATCAGCGGGTTTCAAACCCAGACGAAGAATACGGCTGGGATGGAAAACAATCTTGGTTTTACCCAGCTTCGGCAGCAATTCCATACAACACTAGGTTTTGGGCTTTAACGCCTTATTATTTTGCAGGAATGCCCTTTGTTTTTGCCGATGAAGGCGTCTCTCTTTCAAAAGAAGCAGATGTAGACTATGAGGGGAGTATTCACCACATGGTGAGAGTGACTTTTGGAGAAAACGTTGGCGATGCACCAGATGATTATTATGTGCTGTATATCAATGCCGAAACTTATAGATTGGCGGCCATAAGGTATGTCGTTTCTTATCCTGCTTATTTTCAGAACGGAGGCCATTCTCAAGAAAAGCTAATGACTTATGATGGTGAGCAGACCATCGAGGGGATCACTTTTCCAGAAAAACATCGCACCTACATGTGGGAAGCTGGTGGCAGTGCAGGTGCTTATGTTACTGATATTACTTTATCAGACATTGCATTTAAGCCAAATACAGCCGTTTCATATTTTGAAATGCCAGAAGGCAGTAAAATAATGGAAGGCTTAGATAAGTAACCTTGCCTTACGTCAATCGTTTGAGTAGAAGGCTGATAAAAATGGATGAAATTTAAAAAACGAGATTTGAGTTTATTGATAAAATTAGAGCCAAAAAGCTTTACTTTTGTCCTAATATCCTAGGCTTAGGCAAAGGATCTTCCCTAACACTTAAGCAAAGGCTATAGTGTTTGCAATGGGGCCGACTGGAATTGACAGTAGGTGTAGTGCAAGTGTAAGCATGCAGGGAGTTGTTGGTATTTCCCTTAAATAAAACTTTCACATTTATAATTGGCGATACACAATACGCCCTTGCTGCATAATTAAGAATTATCAGCAATGTGTCTCTCTCACCCTCTGTTCTGCCGGGTGGGAAATCGAGGCATCATACGCAGAACTGGCCGTTTCTAGGTGTCGCGATAGAAGCGGTAAGACCAATTGCGGATAAGGTGTAGATTAGGTTGGTTGCTGACCTTGCTAGACTCGAATAAATAATCAGCGAATAAGCATGTAGAAGGCGCTTAGTGTTCCTTATCTGGACGAGGGTTCGAACCCCTCCGGCTCCACTTTCGCCCACCGAAGCGCATTAGCGCGAAGGTGGGCTTTTTTTATTACTCCCAACGCCTGTTGTTTCCAAGCTCCTGCGCCTGCGAGCTTCGGTGTAGAAACTCCAAGGCTCTTCTCCACTAACTGACACTTGGTAACCTAAACCCTTTTTTCAAACGAATAATTAATCGCCTTCAGCCTGTCTTGATAGAAAGCATAGTAGCGGCTTTTATTCTTCTCTGAAAGGAAGCTTCGGTCTATAAAGGTTTTGATTAATTCGTGTTCGGTACGGAAATTCTGGAGGATTCTAATCGCTCTTTTCTCGTTTAGGTCAATGCGTTGCGCGAACTCATAAAAGTCATCGTAAGCGTAAAAACCATTGGCTTTAAAGCTTTCTGTTTCATAATTGTCAATAAAAAGGCCATCCTTCAAGGCCATTGCCGTATCATTTTCTATATGAATGCGCGTGTTCAAGAGGTCATAAGCTGGCGCAAGAATATGGTCTCCTTGTGGAGTTTGTTGTAGCGAGAAGTTTTTGAGGTGGGCATCGCCATTTGCGAAAAGATAATTGAACAGCACCAGCGAAAAGAACTTTTCAATTTCTACCGAATAAGCAGGCACAAACCTCCGCATTAATAATGCGATGTTTTCATAAGCTCCTTCATACTTAAAGGCTCCTCCTTTATTCTCACTGGTATGGCCTGATAATGCAGCAAAATCTTCTTGCCCAATTTTCTTGAAAACGCTTTTGCCCGAAATGTCTTGATTAGGAGCTGTATCGAAGCGCTTGGTGATATAGGCAGGTTCACCATTGTTAAAGAAAACAAGTGCGCATTCGGCTACATTGAGTTTATAAACCTGTCGGGCAATTTGCATAGTAAGGTGCTCATTGGCAGGAAGTTCGAGTACTTGCCCAATCGTTTCTCTATGAGGGATAGGCTTTAAAATGTAAAGTCCCTGCTGGCCTTCTTTTACAAGTTGTAATTGATTCTTCTCTAGTCGCATAGACTGCTTTATTTGCACCCCCGAAATCGACATTTGTTTACGATTTTGTCGAAAATCTTCCGCTACTTTTTCATCCAGTTGTGGAGGTGGAAATGGTAAAACATGATTTACCTTCTTGCCATAAAAAACACGCTTTAGGGCTGTGGGACTATAGGCACTATAACCTTCGGAAAGTGTAGACGGGCAATATTTAATGACTAATTCACTCATAATGTGGAAGACTTTAATGTAACAGGGCCGATGGCATCATACTGGGTAGTGGCGCACAGCATTCCAAAAAAATCTTGTTTGTCTATTTTCAAATATTTGCTCTGCAAACTTAGGTTTGCTCCTTCTGCAATCAGGTTATAAAAAAATGGAAACAGTGTATCAGAGTTATACTCTCGTTGATTTTTGGGCAAAGTGAGACTTATGGCTGGTTTTTCAGGGTTCGCAAAATATTGATCCGAATAGCGGAAACGGAAATTTTTATCGGAGCTCTCAAAAAGCACCCCGGCCTTTTCACCATTATAGAAAACGTCTGCCTGTCTCATACAGTTATGAATTCAATTGTTTAACCCCTAATTTGATTTCCATACCTAATACATTGACCAAGTCGTAAAGCGTTTGTAATGTTGGGTTACTCTTACCAGATTCTATCGTTTTTAGGGTTCTCAAGCTTACACCTGACAGTGAGGCCAAGTCCTCTTGACTGATCCCAAGGGCTTTTCTTCTTTCTTTTATGTGGTGAGCTATTTCTTGAAGGTGCACTGTATTGCTTTTTATGATGTTAAAATACGTACTATGATCCATAAAGTATTAAATAGTGCTGTATAATACACTATTTAATATTAAATATTATTACGAAACGCGTTTGGAGCAGGTGAAGTGCATCTTACTGCACTATATGATTACGAGGAATTAGCCATTCCCAATTATTTTAAACCAATTTCTCTTGACTATCTTTGCGCTATGCGCTGTTCATCAGGTAAAATTCAATATGACTCTCAACATTTAGCGGAAGGTGCGCTGATCGATCAGCATATTTACAAAGGTTTTGCGGCACACGAAGGGCCTCAGAATGTGTACGAATGCCGAGACTGCGGTTGTTGGCACATGACTTCTAGAAATGCTGAACGCTTACCTCGCTTGCAAGAAATGCAAGACTCAGGTGAGATGAGAAAAAAGCAGCAAGCCAGCCAGTGGGAGCGAAGGTTTTGAATGCTGTGGGCACTTTCTCTCTTGTTCTAATAGGGGAGTAATTTTTGAGCAGTTCTGGCAGCTCTTCTCGTTTAACCTTCCTAATTTCGTTTAATGGAATTTTCACAAAAACCTCTTGCCGAACGCATTCGTCCCCAAACGCTAGATGACCTGATTGGTCAAGAACATTTGGTGGGTAAGAATGGTGTCTTGCGCAGGGCAATTGAATCGGGAAGTATTCCTTCTATGATACTGTGGGGGCCTCCTGGTGTAGGGAAAACGACCATTGCGAACATTATCGCTAACGCTGTGAAATCGCCTTTTTTTATATTGAGTGCAATTAGTGCTGGGGTAAAGGAAGTGCGTGAAGTAATACAAAAAGCGAAATTTCAGTCGAATACGATCCTGTTTATTGATGAGATTCATCGATTCAATAAATCGCAACAAGATGCGCTCCTTGGCGCTGTGGAAAAGGGAGATGTTACGCTGATCGGGGCGACAACGGAAAACCCCTCTTTCGAAGTGAATTCTGCTTTGCTCAGTCGTTCGCAAGTGTATACGCTCAAGGCACTTTCTAAAGACGATTTAATGCGTTTGGTAGATTCGGCTTTGACCAAAGATAAAATACTCAGCCAGAAGAAAGTAGTACTCAAAGAGAGTGAAGCCCTTTTCAGTATTTCAGGGGGTGATGCCCGTAAACTGCTCAACCTTCTTGATTTGGTAATTGAAAATTTAGGTGGCGAAACCATCGAAATTACCAACGATAAAGTAATCGAAGTTGCGCAGCAAAGGGTAGCCATCTACGATAAATCTGGCGAACAGCATTACGATATCATTTCTGCTTTTATCAAGTCTGTTCGCGGTAGCGACCCCAATGCTGCGGTGTATTATTTAGCCCGAATGATTGAGGGCGGAGAAGATATCAAGTTCATTGCTCGAAGACTGGTGATTCTGGCTTCAGAAGATATTGGAAATGCGAACCCCACTGCGCTAGTCATGGCGACAGCCGCATTTCAAGCGGTGAGTATGATCGGTTATCCTGAAGGAAGAATAGTTTTGTCACAATGCGTCACTTATTTGGCGGCTTCTGCGAAGAGTAATGCGGCCTATATGGCCATTAACCAAGCCCAAGCCTTGGTACGTCAAACTGGAGATTTACAAGTGCCATTGCCCATCCGGAACGCACCCACCAAACTGATGAAGGAAGAAGGCTATGGCAAAGGCTATAAATACTCACATGATTTTCCGGGTAACTTTGTAAACCAAGAATTTATGCCTGCGGAAATTAAGGGGACAAAGCTTTACGACCCGGGTAAAAATCCACGAGAAGAAGAGATGCGCAAAAGGCTGCAAGCGATGTGGAAAGAGAAATATAGGTACTAAATAGTCGCTCGGTTTGGCCGAGTGGCGACTATGGTTTTGGCTTCTAGCTAACTTTAATGCCGAAACAGTATTAGATCAATTGTGATTTTTATTGCTGAAGTAAACCAGAGGTTTAAAATATAGAGGTAACTCGCTGCAAAAGAGCGACTTTTGTAAATTAAAGCCTTAATTTTTCAGGGTTCTGTCGGCTATCCCAAAATGATAAAATGTAGATAGTCTCATTTTGAACTTCATAAAAAATTAAATAGTCACGGACTATTTTTATTCGGACATTGGGAACGTCTGTTTTCCTACCTATTTCCTGGTTAGATAAGATCAGTGAAATTCCTTCTTTGATTAACAAGTTTAGTTTTAAACTGTAGGTTTTGCTCTCATTTCGAATTAACCAGTATTTCAGAACTGATTTACGTTCAGATTGAGCTCTTGGGGACCAAACTACTTGCTTAACCATTGATCAACTTCACTATCTGCGTCTTCTGAAGAGATCCCTTTTCCTTGTGCTATTTCTTGTCTAGCCTCCGCAACAGCTTGTTTTTGAGCTTCCGATGTCAAATAAATTGCATCATCAAAATCAACAGCTAAAAGTCTATAAATCTCCTCCAACACATCTTGATCAGTGATTGATTTTATCTTTTCAATGAGTTGATTAACTCTTTGTTCTTCGGATTGAATCATAAACTTAATTTAGGAATAAATCTTTAAATACAATATCCTAAGCAGTCGCTCGGTTTTGCCGAGTGACGATTAACGTTTTGGCTTCTAGCTAACTTTAATGCCGAAACAGTATTAGATCAATCGTGATTTTTATTGCTGAAGTAAACCAGCAGTTTGGAATCTAGCGGTCACTCGCTGCCAGCGAGCGACTGTGGTTGCCGTTGTACAGAAATGAAAACAGTCACTCGCCTTTGGCGAGTGACTGTTTTCGTCTTGATTTTAATAGTCTAAATATTTCTATCCTTACTCTGGAGTCTTTTCGTTTGGATATTCTTCTTTAAAGCCTTTCCAATAAGCAGCGATGGTAGACTTCATGTCTTTTCTAAGCAAGAAGATCCCTATTAAGTTCGGTAGCGTCATTACTGCAATAGCAATAGCCGCTACTGTCCAAATGATAGTAGTGTCGGCAATGGCCGCTATAAAGAAACCAGCGACATACAAGATTCTATAATATTTCACAGAACTCGAGCCCCATAGAAAGGTCATGGCCCTGTCGCCATAGTAAGACCATGATATAGCGGTACTGAAGGCGAACAATAAGATACCAATGGAAACAATATATTGACCGTAATCGCCAAACCATCCTTTAGTAAAGGCAATGGCCGTTAAAGGCACACTATGGATCAATGATTTTCCGTAGAATGAAATACTTCCATCGGTTGGTTTTCCTTTCGATACTTCAACTTCTCCTGTAAGGGGAGCGCCACCAAATGATTCGTTTACTGTAATTTCTTCTGCTACAGAACGCGCATGAATCACGGTGACGTTATTCATGATCTTTCCGTTCTCGACCTGAAGCATTCCGGTAAAAACGGGCAGTGGATTTTCTCCAGATAAATGTTCTTTTAACGCGACTCGATCCTCTTTTACATTATCGCTGTAACCTACGTCCGCTAAGATCGACATATCAGTTACTGCAAAATCGTTCAAATGTTTTTCTTGCCAAACACCAGATGAAAGCAATGTCAAGCCAGTGATTGTACAAATGATAACAGTATCGATAAACGGTTCTAAAATGGCAACCATACCTTCAGAAACGGGCTCGTGACCTTTGGCTGATGCATGAGCAATAGGAGCAGAACCTTGACCCGCTTCGTTAGAAAATAAACCACGACCAACACCAACAGTAAATGCGTACCAAACCGTGGCGCCTAAAAATCCGCCAGTGGCTGCTGTGGTAGTAAATAGGCTAGTAAAAATCGAAGTGATGGAAGGGATAAGGTTATCAAGGTTCGCGAAAATCACAGAGAAACAACCTAAGAAATAAACAATGGCCATGGCTGGCACGAGCTTTTCGGTGACCGAAGCAATTCTTTTAATACCACCAATAATCACGAAAGCTAAGATCACTGAAAGCACAGCCCCAGTAATCCAAGGCTCAATGGAAAAAGTAGATTTCAATGCCGAAGAGATACTATTGATCTGCGGCATGTTTCCCGTACCAAAAGAAGATAGAACGGTTGCCACAGCAAAAACGACTGCTAGCCATTTCATATTAAGCTTATTCTTCATGTAATACATGGGTCCACCTGCCATAGAACCATCTGCGGCTACTTCTCTATACTTATGTGAAAGCGTTACCTCCACAAACTTGGTACACATACCTATGACTGCTGTTACGACCATCCAGAATAAAGCAGCTGGCCCTCCTAAATGGACTGCAAGCGCAACGCCTGCGATGTTTCCAGTACCCACCGTACCAGAAAGGGCGGTGGTTAAGGCTTGAAAATGTGATGTATCTCCTTGATCACCTGCTTTGTCAAATTTGCCTTTAACTACTTTAAAGGCGAATTTGAAAAAACGTATTTGTGGGAACTTTAGGTAGATAGTGAAGAACAGACCGACACCCAAAAGTGCAAAAGGGAACCAAGGTGAACTACCAATATAACTGTCAATTAGGTTGAGGAAATCGTTGAGTTGCTGCATTACACTGAGTTAGAGTTTATTGTAGAAGGACACAAAAATAGGGATTATCCATCCCTATCAAAGGCCTATTTTTGTTAATAGGCAGCTATTGATGATAACATCGAACCAAAAAAAGCCGAGATGATTGTCTCTAGGCTTCCACTAAGGCCTGTGTTCTTTTATTTAACAACAATGTCCAAAGCCGTGGGGTTAAACGTGGTCGAACCCTGTGGGCTGATTACATATAAAATCTGTAATACTAACTTCACAATACTACTTTGTGTGCCTTGAGGGTCGTTATTGGTTAATGTTTGGATACAGCTTAGCATTGTATCACTATTGCTACACCCATAATTTTGACTAAAAGTATACCGCTTATTACCCCAGTATTTTGATTCTGGGGTTGAATAATAAGTGGTGAAATCCATCAGCTCAAAATCATTATTGTATTCAAAAACTTTCATTCCAGGGTTATTCTTATGATTCACAGAAATGCCTGGTGTAGAGACCGTAAGTTCAATCACCTTATCTCCATCAATCACTCTTTTTAATCCATCAGTGTGGGTGTGGCTGGTTAGAATTCCGACAATATTATGCTGGTATTTTTTCACTAATTGGTTGAATTGAGTGTCAAAAGTAGAGTGATTGCCTTGATCGTCAATATAGAGCAGCGCTTGATTCCAGTTGGGGCTACCATTATAGGAGCCTGCTCCTGGTGGAATATGCATTGCAATGAGTACCGCTTCGTTTGATGTGGCAGCTGCAGCAAGCTCTTTCTTTAACCAATTGATTTGAATGATGCCCGCGTCTTGTTGTGAAACACCATCTTTAGGCTGATAAGTCGACCATGTCCCTTGGGCGGTGAAAATCACAGTATTCAGCATTATCGTACGCAATGCTTTTACTCCTTTCTTGGCTTTACCTAAAGGGTAGGCTGAGAAGAAGCCAAACTCTTGATTTCCGTTAATGAGTGAAGCTTGATTTCCTGTGTTTATCATCGGCCATTCTTTTAACCCAGCAGGGTCTTGGGTAAAAGGTGTTTTGGCCGTAGCGTTGATGCTATCGGTAAATGAACTGTAGTCACCACCATAGCCATCATTATTACCAGGCAAATACAACAGTGGAATTTTTCGCTTCTCAGCAATAGTTCGCAAACCTTCGAGTACAGTGCCTACTCCATCGTGAATATAATTGTCGGCATTCACACAAGGTGATGACTGACCAGCATGAACTGGCAGATCGCCAAGATACAGCACGAAATTGGGTTTTTCAGTGATAATTAGGCTATCAAATTTTGCCTGCGCAATGGCCCAAAGGTCCATGCCAGTGTCACAGCCATAGCTTACTTCTTTGGCCATGACATTAAGGTGTACGTCAGAAATAGTTAAAAATTTAGAGTTCCCTGATTGCAGGATGTTAATACCCGTGTCTAATTTTGAGATATTACTTATCTCATTTGATGGACTGATAAAACTAAAGAGGAATGGGATGATGAGTACAAGAAAAAGGAGTTTTGGCTTGTGGTTTTTCATGTTGACTATTTATAAGTAGGCTGAATTATTAAATATTAGGTTCGTTAAAATACAAATTATTTTGTACCGTAATTGTATAAAATCAATTAATTGGATGTTGATTTTTTTGAAAGGGAGTTTGAGATAG
>JBLIES010000145.1:0-9292 GCA_047633135.1 Roseivirga sp. | reverse complement strand
TTGGCTTTGCGCATGGCAAGAACTCCAATTTTAGGCAGCATATTCAAATACATTACCCCAAATTCTTTTATTACGAAAAATCTTAAAGACGTCTCTTATGACGATTCGAAAGTCACGGATGCTTTGGTGGAGCAGTACAATGACTTGGCCTTAAGGCCAGGCAATCGGCAAACCTTTATTGACCGAACATTTGTTGTGCACCCTGATCGTTACGATGAGCTTCAATACCTTCTGACTCCTACGCTTTTGATTTGGGGAAAAGAAGACAATTGGGTGCCCATGTCAAGTTTTGAAAAATTTAAAGTACTTATCCCTAATTTAAAGACAACACTTTTGGACAAAATAGGCGATGTACCCATGGAAGAAGACCCCAAACTCACCAGTAAAATTGTAGATGATTTTCTTCACCATTGTCAAAATAAAATTCTTAATTTCAATGAAACATTGAACACATGAAAACCAAACTCCTTAGTCTACTCTTAGTCCTCTTTATTTTCAGTTGCCAAACCACCAGCGAAAACAAAGAGCAATGGTTAGCTCCTGCTTCACCAGCAAGCGTTGGATTTAATTCGGGCTTTGAAGCTCAGTTAGATAACTATATCACCAAAGCAGTAAATGACACGATCATTCCTGGGGGCACATTTTTAATCGCAAAGGATGGTAAAGTCATTTATGAAAAAAGTTTTGGCAAAACCAGCTCCCCAATCGATAATTCCAGCATCTATAGAATTGCGTCCATGACTAAAGCCATCACTTGCGTGGCCATGATGCAACTCGTAGAACAAGGCAAAGTGGACCTAGACGCTCCCGTTTATGAATTCATTCCTTCTTTCCGTGATCAGGTAGTACTCGATCAGTTCGATCCTTTAGACTCGAGCTACACCACTGTACCTGTTGAAAAACCTGTGACCGTTCGCAACCTGATGACGCACACTTCAGGCATTGTCTATGGTAATTTCAACCCAGGTAAATTGATGGCCGTTTACGAGCAGTTCAATATGAATATCGGTTTTTCTCATCCTGAATGGTCCACTGAAGAATGGATAGACAAATTAGCGGCTGTGCCTCTTGCTCATCAGCCAGGCGCTCAATTTTCTTACGGCCTGAATATGGATGTAATGGGCAGAATCATTGAAGTAGTGTCTGGTGAAAAATTGGATGAATATTACAAATCACACATTTTCGATGTGGTGGGCATGGAAGACACTTATTTCTATTTACCTGAATCTAAATTCGATCGCCTTGTGCCTGTAATGACGAAAGTAAAAGGTGAATACAAATTAACTGACGATTTGGGAATAGCTGCTTTCACCGAATATCCAAGAGAAGGCCCTAGAGATATCTTCTCTGGCGGTGCAGGACTCAGTTCAACTGCAATGGACTATGCCAAGTTTATAGAAACCTTGGTAGAAGGAGGCGGCAACTTATTAGGCAGTGAAGCCATGGCTGAAATGACAAAGAACCAACTTCCTGTCGTAATCAACGACTATGAAAATTATCCCAAGGGCAGTGATGGAGGTTTTACACTAGGCTTTCAGCTTTATGAAGACTTACCGACTAAAAAGAGTCCGAAATCACCGGGTACTTACGAATGGGGTGGCTACTTTGCTACACAGTTTTTTATCGACCCCAAAGAACAACTAGTTTTTGTCGGCATGACGCAAATCAGTGCTTTCCAAGGTGGCGATTTTTGGAATAAAATGTACAAAATGATTTATGAGGCGATTGAGGAATAGAGACTTATTCTACAAACATTCCTACAAGGAAATTTTGAGTTGAACAAGAGGTATGAAGTCCGTTAAACTTGTATTCTCTACTTTAATCACAGTCATTACTGTCTGTGGCTGCATGGGTAAAAGTGATAAATGCAATGATTTATTTGGTTTGGATTATAACCAAAACCGAATTGAATTGGATATCCCTATTATTGAGCCAGACTGGATCATTCACGATTGCGATACTAATTTTGTTTATTGGAGCAATCGTCAGAATCGAGTTATTTCAGAAGAGCCTACGCATCTATGGAAGAGGCTATATCTAAGCAATAAAGCTATAACTCAAGAAGAGGACGTTTTTCATTTTGAATCAAGCACCAATAAGGCATACAGGCTGATTATACGTTGGTTCCCAGATAATATTGATTCAACAAACTTTAGATTAATTACTTACTTCAAGGATGAGTTCCCTCCGACTGAAGGTAGATATATTGATTTAACTGAGGCCGACAGTGTTTTAAAAAGTTGGGGTTTCAAATCGTGGTAAGAACACTACTCATTAGTTTTAATCTCTAAATAAACTTCACTGTTTAATTTAAATTAAAAGCATAACTAAAGCCATATTGAATATCGGGAGCATTGTTTACTGCCGTAAAATCTTCTCCCATTGTGAAATTAAATTCACCATTAGGGGTTTTGTGCCCAACAATTAGATATGTTTTTAAAGAAAAAAAGTACATCGCGGCAGGTGTAAGCTTATTCACTTTAAAAGACTTTTCTATGGTTACTCCTTGCCAAGTATCACCCGGCCCCAGAAAACTCACACCCAAGTCTTTATAGTTATTCTGTGTTTTGTTAAATATCATTCCCTTTAATAATGGATCTTGATAATTATTCAATATACCAAAGTAAAATGTTCGGTCTTTAGAAGGTTTGTAAAAATTAAATCCAACATACAATTTGGCATTTTTTCGCAAATCTCTATCGGTTATGTTAGTAGTATTAGAATTAAGACTCAGCAAAGTATTATTCGTCAACAACCCGTCTAAGCCAATATCAGCTGAAAAGGTTTTAGTAATCTTTTTACGGTACAAAAAGGCAACAGACATACCGCCTGATACTTCAGAGTAGTAATTGTTTAGAGGAATAGCAATATGCCCACCTAATTGAAGTGTATGGTAAGAGGTCCTGTTGTTTTTTCTGTACAACGGATAATAGTAATGGACATCTAATGTACCCAAAAATGCTGTGCCTTTTGAAATGCTAATATTGTTACCATTTTCGTCTGTATAATCAATATTGGCTCTATTAAAAGGGTATGATTTTCGCCCGAAATCATCTTCCGAACCTACAGCAGTGTGAAATCCTTCTATAAATTTATCGGATGCTATATAATGTAAGGGAGAGCTACCCCCTGACAGTAAATATGTATTTAAATTAAAAATAAATGTTCCGTTTTGTCTTAGATTCCATGTGTAAGCGAAGCTCATATTTTGCAAAACTCCATCTGTAGAAAATGTTTTTCTTTCGGTAGCTATATTTTGTCGGGCAAACAGATCTTCGCGATCGGTCATGTAAACGTGAGCATTTATATCTCGGCTCTGTTGCGGGGTAATATTTTGCGGATAATGCATAGTAACCTGAGGCCCCCATATATTAGCCATACCATAACTGACCTTGAGTTTTTGGCTGTTCTCATTAAAAGTACCTATATAAAATGGCGCGTTAAGTATAAATATACCAAAGGGATGTATAGGATTAACCTCCGTAAACAGCATATCGCTTTTGAATATAGAAGGAAGGCTGTCTACTTTTGCTTCTTGTGCGAAAAGTAAAGTAGGTGTGAGTAATAAGAATATATAGAAGTAGCGGGCTTTATGTATTTTCATATTGACATTAGATGGTTGACAATAGTGTTGATCACCATTATATTAATCGCTTTCGCTTAGAATAGCTAGAAGCATTCCAACACCGCATATTTTTTTTTTCATAGCCAATAACATGTTCCGAAGATTGTTGTCCCGAGGCGTAATGTACCTATTAGACTGAATTGGATTGCAAGCTAGGCTATTATTGCAAAGAAGTACTCATTTAAAAGACCCTGCTAGTCTAATTTAGGCTTTCATAAACTACCTAAAAAACAAGAAGCTTTACCTTTACGGTAAAGCTTCTGTGCTTGTGGGCCCACCTGGGCTCGAACCAGGGACTTTCTGATTATGAGTCAGATACTCTAACCAGCTGAGTTATAGGCCCTTTTCAAAACTCTTAAGTGAACCTTGAAAATTGGATTGCAATGTTACATATTTGCTTCAAATTAAACAAGGATAGATGAAGCCAGATTTAACTAAAATTGACACTATTATTTTCGACCTCGGTGGGGTTATTATCAACTTAGACGAAAGCGCTACGCTAAAGGCATTTTCTGACCTTTCGGGCAAAAGCTTAAGCGAAATAAGAGAACTCTCTAAGCATAGCGAATTCTTTAAGCAATACGAGATTGGTGAAATCGATGACCCAACCTTTCGGGCTCACCTGAGAGATTCGCTTAACACATTGGCCGAAGACAATATCATCGATGGGGCTTGGAATGCCATGCTTGGCCAAATCCCAATGCAACGATTAAGAAAGCTCGAGAAATTAGCTAAGAAATATCAACTCTTTGTCATGAGCAATACCAACGCTATTCATGCTCGTTTCTTTTTAAGACTTGTCGACCTGATCTCACCCAATAAGAGTTTTCATGATTATTTCACTGAAGTCTATTTTTCGCAAGAAGTTGGTGAAAGGAAGCCTAACGCTGGTGCTTGGCAACCAATCCTCAATGATCATCAGTTAGACCCGTCTAAGGTGCTCTTTATTGATGATAAGCTAGAAAATATTGAAGCCGCCATGGGCCTAGGCATGAACGGCTTCCACAATATTAGTCCTAATGACTGGGTAGATGTGATCAGTTAAATCTTATTTAGATTTTTCTGATTGCAGTAAAGCGACCTGAAATTCGAGTCTTTTCATCTCCCTGAGCATGGCATTTTTGTCGATTTGATTCCAACTCCAAATTTTCAAGAGCGCAAGTGTAATAAACGCAATCAAAGAATAGAATACCCATTCGATTTTATCTTCAATATTCTCAGCATTCAACATTGCTATGATCGTGTAAATCATAATGCCAAGAATGACCATTGTCATCGTTACCATAACAATATTGAGCCAAGCGTTTCTTCCTTTAAAAAGCCCAAATACCATTTCTGGTAAATTCTGTTCTCCTAATTGATCGAAATAAGCTGCTTCTTCTTTGTTAAGTGCCTGATGAATTAGATCATCAATTTCATTTTCAGAATTTTTCATGATTCATAAGATTTAATTGTTTCTTTAGTTGTTCTCTTGCACGGAAAAGGCTCGACTTAATGGTCCCTTCAGGTTTATTCAAAAGAAGCGCCATGATTTTTATCGGGGTTTTTTCCAGGTAAAATAATCGTAATAATTGCTGGTGATGCTCCGCTAAAGCGTGTATTGCCAAGAGCATTTGCCCTACCCCATCCTGCTTAGGGCTCTGCTCTTCGTATTGCAGTTGACTGTGTTTCACCTCTTCGGCACTTTGTCTATTCCGCTGTTCTTTGCGTATCCAATCGGCAGCACGTCTTTGAACAATTTTATAGGCCCAAAACCGAAAAAGACTTGGGTCTTTTAACTTGTTCAAATTGCTAAAAATAGAAATCCAGCTTTCTTGCGCAACCTCTTGGGAATCGTCAGTATTTTTAATAAAATTGAAAGACCACCTTAACAATTTTGGCTGCCAGCGTTTCCAAAGAAGCTTAATGGCTACTTCGTCATTACCTTGACACCTAATGATCAGGAGTTCATCAAAAATATGTTCTGCCTTTCGCTCCATTGCTTTGGTTAGGAGTCGTTAAAAAATACGCTAGGTTCAATTTAGGTTAAATTATTTAGCCATACCCCTAAAACAAAAAAACCAGTCCTTAAGGACTGGTTTCAAATTTCTAATGTTGCTTTTTGCTAAATCAATTCGAAGTAGTTGCTCCGTAGGCCTTCACAGCTGTTTTCTCTAACAAATCACCATTTTTTATTTGCTTGGATACGATAAAGAATGGCCCAGAAATGATCTCATCTCCTTCTTTAATTCCTTCTAGTATCTCAATATTGTCATAATCACTAATTCCAGTCTTTACGATAACCATTTTGGCTACTCCTCCATCATTAATGAAAACGACCTCTGCCATTTCTTCCTTTACACTAGGTGCTGCGGAGGTATTTGTAACTCTGGACTCCGAATCATCATCGTTATCAGCGCCTATCACCGTAGTTTGAGCATTAGGATTACGAGTAGTTACAGACGATAATGGAACTGAAAGTACATTTTCTTTGGAGTTGGTGATAATTTCTACACTGGCCGTCATGCCAGGACGAAAAGGAGAAACACCTTGAATTTCGGAAAGTAAATCTTGGAAAGACTCATTTAAAATCCTGATTTTCACTTGAAACTCTGTCACTGCATCAGCAGAAGCTTTTGCATTGGCAGTGTTGGCAATTGAGGTAACTACTCCTTTGAATTTTTTCTCCATTGAAGAATAAGAGTCAACATCGATTTCAACAAGGTCACCTTGCTTTACACGGATAATATCATTCTCATTTACGTCTACTTGAACTTCCATTTGAGTTAGATCAGCAATACGCATCATTTCAGTACCTGCCATTTGCTGAGTACCTACCACACGCTCCCCTTTTTCAACATCAAGCTTAGATACTGTTC
This sequence comes from Roseivirga sp., assembly GCA_047633135.1. GTDB lineage: Bacteria > Bacteroidota > Bacteroidia > Cytophagales > Cyclobacteriaceae > Roseivirga. Next base: position 2,809 of record JBLIES010000145.1, on the reverse strand, counting down.
CTGAAGAAGGTGCTCTTACCACCGTTAATCTTACATTCTCTTCTGCTTCTTCAACAGTTGCTTGACTTGACTTCACTACAAATTCAGAGGCATTTACGCTTTCCTCAGACGCTACAAGGTTCTTTTTAGCTACTTCGTAGTTTGCCTTCGCTGTTTCAAAATCCGCATCTGAAATCACCTTCTGATTTTTAAGTTGCTCAGAACGATCAAAAGCCTGCTTAGACTGTAATAACTGTGCTTCGCTACGAGCTACATTCGCAATATTAGAAGCCAAATTTGCTTTTTGCTGATTTAAGTTTGCTCTCGCTCGCTCTAAAGCTGACTCTAAATTATCAGGGCGGATTTTTACTAAAATCATACCTTCACTTACATAATCGCCTTCCTCAACATTCAACTCTATAATCTCTCCCGCTACATCTGGGCTTAGTTTAATTTCAATCACTGGCTGAACTACCCCAGAGGCAGTCACTTTTTCAATGATGGTGGACTTCTTGGCATTAACCATTTGAACTTGTAAAGTCTTAGGTTGCCCTATAAAACCTGCCTGTTTGCCAACCACTGCAGCAATTAAAACTAGTACCACTAGAATCAGTAGTATGTAGATTAACTTATTTGATCCTTTCTTTTTCTTAGCCATTTTATTGTAGTGTAATTGGGTTCCCTAAATAGAAATCTAAAATCTTTGTTCTAAAAATATACTCGTATTTGTTACGAATTAAATCTGCCTTGGCAGCAAAAAGGTTATTACTCGCCAATTGATAATCTACAAAGTTGACATCGCCAACATTATATCTCTGCTCTGTTGCTCTGAAAGATTCTTCAAGCGCTCTTACCCTTTTAATTGTTGCATTGTATGTATTGAAAGCACCGAGAGCGCTGTTATAGGCTGACTCTATCGCTTGTCTTAACTGATTCTTCGTGTTTTCTGCGGTAATTTCAGCCCTTTGCTTCGAAATTCTTGCTCTTTGTAATCCTGCGGTATTAGCCCAACGGTTAAAAAGTGGGATGTTCAAATTAAGAGAAACTGCCTGTCCTAAATTTTGATCTATTTGATCTCCAAAAGGTGTGTCAGAAGTGATAGCCGAAAGTCTTTGGGGATTAGAAAGAACAACGGCATTAGAACCAGAAACAATCCCAATAGGTGACTGATTCACATTAACTACCTCTGTTCCGACTACAGTTTGAGCTCTATCAGAAAAGTTGGTGTTAATCCTACCAGACAAACTCAATGATGGATAAAAAGCACCTTTCGCAATTTTCACTCCTAAGTCACTTGATTCAATACCCAAAATAGCACTGGCTATTTCTGGCTGTACTGCTACTGCGATATCAAAAATATCGTTTGGACTATTTTGAATTTGGGCTATTGTTTCCACTTCAATCTCTGGCGCTACAATATTCAATTGTTCAATCGCAGGCATTTGCATTGATTGCTTCAAATTTAAAGCAGCAATTCGCAAAGCGTTTTCAGCGTTAATTACCGACACCTCGTTGGTGGCCACCTGGGATTCTAAATCCAACTGGTTGGTCAATGGAAGCGAACCCGCATTTACCAATTTTTGAGTTCTGTCAAGTTGCGCATATGAAGATTCTAATTGAAATTTAGCATTGTTTAATTGCTCTCGATTCAATAGTACAGTAAGGAAATTAGTTGCCACTGTTACTCCTATATCATTTTTTGCCTTTTGTAAATCTAACTGACTCGCATCAAGGGCTAATTCATTTTGCTTGATCCTGTTCCGAATTATACCCCCATTTGAGAGTGAAAGTGAAGAGCTAAGCCCCATACTTCCGTTAACGAAGTCAGTACTATTAAATGAGTTAGTGGAGGGGTCAATAGATCTACCGTAAGATTTACCAACGTTCCCGTTTCCACTTAAATTGGGGAGCATAGAGAAACGTGATTCTTTTAAGTTAATCTCGTTGTTCAATAGCGTAAGTTCAGATGTCCTTACGTTTAGGTTGTTCTCCCATGCATAACTAATGCACTCTTCTAAAGTCCAGTTTTTGTCCTGACCATAGGACGGTATTAGAAGTAACAGCCCACTTAGACTGAGATAGAGTTTTCTTTTCCAAAGCATGTTCATTGTTTTAAAAATCGATATCGGGTATGTAGATGACCTTTTTTACCCAACTCAAATGGTTCAAATATTCAATTGTTAATTTATCTAATCCTGAATCTGCCTCTATAAAGAGACAGGCCAAATCTGATTTTCCTTTTCGGTTAACCGACATATTCGCAATATTGCATTCAGAGTTTGACAATATATTTGCGATAAAAGCGATAGAACCTCTCCTATCCTCGGCTGTGATTATTAAAGTGTGTAAATCCGCATTAAAACCTGAAGAAAAGCCATTTACATTTGTAATCTTAATCACTCCTCCACCACGGCTTTCTCCAAATACTTCGACCGTTTCTCCTTCAACGGTTGCCCTAATCTTAACCGTGTTGGGATGCATGGTTAGGGAGTTTCCCATGGATTTAAACGTATATGCAAATCCAATATTTTTTGCTTCGTCAAACGCAGTCTTAATCCTTATATCATCCGTCTTATAATCCATAAGTCCGGCTACAATGGCCCTATCGCTACCATGACCTTCATAAGTTCTAGAAAAAGAATTATAAAAAGTGATCTCCGCAGACTCTGGTTGACGACCAAGTATTTTCCTTGCTACTCGACCAATTCTAACAACTCCTGCCGTGTGAGAACTCGATGGTCCAATCATCACTGGACCAATCATATCGAATACACTACTTTGCTCGGCCATAACCTAATTTCTTTATGCTTTCAATATTAGATAAATATCC
>JBLIES010000144.1:0-9374 GCA_047633135.1 Roseivirga sp. | reverse complement strand
GACAGCAGGATCTATAAAATCCCTAAACACTTACATCAACCGAACTTCGAAGTCATGCTGGGCATGCAGCGGTACCTTAATAAAGTAGAGTTAGTATTTGATGATGCTGTATTCCATCAATTACTACCCTTGGGGAGTTCAAACCAAGAGGAGGGTTAGATTGAATGTTGCAACCTTTGTTAAGGTAGCAGTGTCAAAAGGACCAGGAATGGCAATTATGAATTCAGAATTATGATAAAGAAGTTAGTACTTATACTGTTCATCATTTTTTCTTCATTAGGATGTGAGTCTGATGAACTCAACTTATCAGATTTACCTGATGGTACTTACACAGGATACTTTAACAGGGCCGGCCCACTGATTAAAACCATTCAATCTGAAATTACGATTAGCTTGAAAAGTGGCTCATTCCAAGGGACGAGTAATGTTAAAAATTACCCAGCCATATGTTCGGGGACTTACACTGTTGAGGGAAATCAAATCGAATTTACTAATTCTTGTTTCTTTACAGCGGATTTCGATTGGACCTATATCTTGAATGGGTCATTTAAAGCTACAATTTCTGGAAACGAGCTGATTTTAGTAAAAGATTATGGAGACGGAGTTTCCGATACTTACCAAGTGAGCTTGAAATAAGACAGGGAATGAATAGCTGACAGTTTTTGAAAACTGTCAGCTATTGAATTAGAATTATTTAACCGGCTTTGAAGGAAGCGCTACAGTGCCATTCCAAGCCAAACCAGCACCCCAGCTAACGACATCATTGGTAATCGTACAAGCTTGGTTCAAACATTGTGTCGCTCCACTGCCTTCATAAACGTTATTATTCATTATCCAGAGGTACTTATTAGCACCTAAGCCAGTAAACTCCATTTTTGTCCATTGGGTCAAATCGGGTAAAAAGCCACCATACCCCCCCGTTGCATTTGGTACATATCGCCAATTACCAATTTTAATGATCCCTAACATTTGGCTTCCGCCTCCAATTCCTAATTGGTATTTGCCTGATTGCGGTTGGTTGCTAGAATTGTCTGAGGGGGCTTCGTAGTCTTTAGTAGTATTATCGGCTATTACATTCAAAGTAAGAGTAGCCCCAAGTTGGGCGGTTACCAATACCTTAAGGTTTGAATCTGCATAAGGGAAACCATAAGAATTCGAACTTTTATGGATGACCTGAGCATATTGGTTTCCATTACCATTGTCGAAAGGATTGAGCCCTGCAAACATAGCACTGGTGTTGTTGCTTGTCGTTGACATTGAAAAATAGCCTTCGTTTAAACCTATCATTATATTCCTGAAAACAGAGTTAGTAATGGTTTGCTCTGCCACTTTTCCTGCTGGGTCATTTGCTAGCGTCCTGTTTTGGTGAATTTTACTGAAAGTCGCTCCGCCATCGGTAGACCAATTCATGTAACCACCATCACATTCATAAATGATCTTAGAAGTCAGGTTTTCTTTAGTAATGTGACAGACTTGCTTACCATCAGTACTAGTCATTGAAATGATGGTGCCCGTTGCTTTAGTAGCATTTAAAAATTGCCCTGCCATTTGAATAGGCAAACCTCCTAAAGGAGTGTCTGATAAGATGTTGATTGGTGCAGGATAGTTGGCCGCTATCTTGTCGGTAAGTTGTCCCAAATAATCATCATAAGATCTATAACTGGCAGGGACATGGTTAGGAGCGAGGATCTTGGTTTCACCTGTGGCAGTAGTGACCAAAGCCGCTGAATTACCACCAGTATTGTCTGTTAGAATGGCTTTGGCATTAGCAATAATTGATTCGGCAGGCGCAGTGGCCACCATCGGTGTTTTGTAGCCTAAGGTAAATGCTTTTCCAGCTGAGTCAGTACCTTCCAACGTCAATGGCAATCCAAGAATATCTACATTAGAAAGGTTAATCCATACAGCAGTATCGGTGCTTTGACGAGAGAACTCTATCCATCCAAAATAATGAGGTCCTTGTGGTAATGGAGGGTTTGGTAATTGACCATAACCAACATATAGTCTACCACTCTTTATGGTATCGAAGCTGATGGCCATATTAGCCGTCATTGGCGTCAAAGTACCTACCGTAATGCCTGTTACTCCGCTCGAACTATCGGCTGTAAGTAGAACATAAAGTGAGCTTTTTGGGTCTGGTGTTGGATTGTTAGCCAAAATCGAAGATGTACCTCTTAGATTAACAAGATTAATTGTTGTTGTCATTTGTACTTTTGGTTTAGTGAGTTAAAAAATAGTCTCTAATTTTAATTATTGAGAGTTGGAATGTGTACCCATCAAGTATTATTTACAGTTTCAATATATCCTTAAATTGCGGTTGGCGGTACTTTTTTCGTCAGAATGAATCTAAATTCTGCTGAACCCAATGTGCCATAAGTCTGTTAATGACACCGATATGAAAGATGAAAACCAACATTGCGATCCAGAAACTGGCATTTGTGCACCTGCCGACCTTACTGAATCCCATCAAGAGATCAAAAAGGAATCTGATAAAGCCATTATCTATGTGGGTGATCCCATGTGTTCTTGGTGTTGGGGAATCTCAAATCATTTAAAAGCTTTGAAGGACTTCTACCCTCAATTTGGCTTTTCTATTGTTGTGGGTGGTTTACGCCCTGGTGGAGGTGAAGCTTGGGACGACAAAATGAAGACTTTCCTGAAACATCATTGGGAAGAAGTAACCGCCAGAAGTGGTCAGCCATTTGGGTACAAGCTTTTTGATAGAGAAGAATTCAATTACGATACGGAGCCGAGTTGTAGGGCAGTGGTGGCGGCACGCCAATGGATGGAAGGGAATGAGCTTGCTTTCTATGAAGAAGTGTCACGCAAGTTTTATGTTGATAATGAAGACCCTACTGAGGCAGCGTTTTACCGATCAATTTGCGCGCAATTCGAAATCCCTTTTGATGTGTTTTTACAAGTTTTTGAAAGCGATCAGTGTAAATACGAAACCCATCAAGAGTTTCAGTTGAACCGCCAATGGGGAGTAAAAGGTTACCCGACTGTGCTCTTCAAAAATAATGAAGAACTCTATCAGGTTAACTATGGCTACTCAGAATTCGATCAAATGAAAGAAGTGATTGAGAAGATTTTAGCAGAGGAGAAGGCCTCAAAGGAGTAAGGTTAAGTTTTGTGTTTCGGGGCGGACAGAGTCTTAAGAACCATTGTGAGTCACAGGTTCGGAGAACCTGCGACATTGGTTACTAATTCTAAAATCTTATTTATGGTGTTCGGCAGCATTAACAGCTGCGCCAATAATACCCGCGTTATTTAGTTTTTCGGAAACTACATAGGGGGTGGTGATCTTGATATACTCTCTGAATTTATTGATTTTTTTACTGACACCACCACCCAAAATAATGTGGTCAGGAGAGAAGATGCGCACAATATGCTTTAAGAAAAAGTTGAATCGATTGCCCCATTCTTCGAAATCTAATGCTTCACGCTTGCGAGCAGAATCTGCAGCATAGTACTCAATAAGGTCGCCACCTTTTCCATACATACGGCCTAATTCAAAATTAGGAATCAGCTGGCCGTTATAAAAAACACCACTGCCGAGGCCCGTGCCGATGGTAATTACGATTACCAATCCAGCGGTTGTTTTACCAGCACCAAAGCGCATTTCGGCAATACTTGCCGCATCGGCATCATTGATGATCGTAAAGGTTTCATCATCACAGACACCGCTGAATAAATCATCGATTTGAACCCCTTTCCAAGAAGGGTCGAGGTTACTGCTATAAATGGCTTTTCCATTGACCACTACGGTTGGGAATGCACATCCAATGTTATCGTGCCAATCAAAATGCTCCTTGATTTCTTTAACTATCCCTGCTATGGCTTTAGGTGTAGCAGGCTGGGGGGTAGGGATTCTAAATCTTTCTGAAATAATTTTCCCTGTAATGGTGTCTACAATTGCGCCTTTTACGCCCGTGCCACCAATGTCAATCCCTAAAATGTTCATTCGTTTCTTTTAATAACCGGTGAAGATATTTAGATTAAATACAGGCTGCAAGCTAAATGCTATGGCATTTACAAATGTAAATAATAGTCTTTTAGAAGGTCGATAAAAGTGGTGGAATAAGTGCTATCGCTATTTTTAATGATAATCTCTTTTGTAAAGTTGGCTTGGCTAGTCAAGTGGGCGAAGACTTTGACTTGGCGGAAGATGGGGAGGCCTTTTTGATTTAATATAGTAAAGGTTGATTGTGGATGAAAGCCTAAATTCGCCATCTCATTTTCAAAGAGGGCCATCTCATACGGGGGATAAAGAACTGCAGCTTGACCGTTTTCTTTGTTGATCAATTGAGCGATGCCATTGGCCAATGCTTCAAAACTGAGACTGTCATTGTGCAGCGCGGTATTTTTACTTTTGTTTTTGCCTAATTGATTCTTTTTAAAAAATGGGGGGTTGCAAATGATGAAGTCAAATGTGATGTGGCTTTCGAAATTCTTTAGATCGATGTGGTTTACGGTGAGTCTCTCCCGCCAAGGAGCGTAGTTAAAGTTATGCTTGGCTTGATTAAAAGCTGCTGCATCTATCTCTAAAGCATGAATCTGGGCTTTACATTTTTGTGCAAGCATCAAAGCCAAGAGCCCAGTACCTGTGCCAATATCCAAAATGTTTTTGCAATTTGAAGGCAGGCTTTGGGCCATGAGTGCCCCTAACAGACAGGCCTCCGTAGTGACCTTCATGCCACAATTTCCTTGCTCAATTCTGAACTGCTTGAACTGAAAGTAACTGTTAGCCATGGTTGAATAAGGGATGAGGAGTTACAACTTTAACATTTAGGGTCACCTCAGTCTCTGATCCAAATTTTTCTCCAAGGGCAAAACTAGAAGTCATTAATCCCATTCTCAAATTCAATGTCGGGTGGTAGGTTACCACTTTCTGCGGCAGCAACAGCCAATTGATCGCAGGCCTCGTTTTCTGGTACCCCAGCATGGCCTTTTACCCATTGTAAGGTGACGCGATGCACTTTATATATTTCAGCAAAACGCAACCATAGGTCTTTGTTTTTCTTGCCTTTAAAGCCCTTTTTAATCCAACCCCAAAGCCATCCTTTTTGTACCGAATCAACTACATATTTAGAGTCAGAGTAAACCGTAACAGGCGCATTGGGCTTTGTAATGGATTCTAAACCAGCAATTACTGCCAGAAGTTCCATTCTGTTATTGGTTGTTTTTCTGAACCCACCAGACAGCTCTTTTCTATGTTCCTTGTAGATAAGCACAGTGCCATAACCGCCTGGGCCGGGGTTTCCACGAGAAGAGCCGTCAGTATAAATAATGATCATAGGTTAGTGATATTATCTTTGAATAATTTAATCGAGATGGACAATAGAATAATGCCGAATACTTTTTGTAGGACGCCAATTCCGCCTTGACCAATCTTTTTTTCTAACCAATTGGTAGATTTTAAAACTAAGTAAACAAATCCCAAATTGACAATAATACCAACAAGGATATTCAACTCTGTGTATTCTGCTTTAATAGAAACGATCGTAGTCAGTGTGCCTGCACCCGCGATGAGCGGAAAGGCGATTGGCACAATAGAGGATGTGTTATTCCCACTTGGTTCGTTTTTGAAAAAGTTTCTCCCTAAAATCATCTCCATACCGATAATGAACATGATTATAGCACCAGCAATGGCAAACGAGCCCACGTCAAGACCGAATAAGGCGAGAAGATTATCCCCTACAAAAAGGAATAAAATCATAAGAACACCCGCCACTATGGTGGCTTTGCCTGATTGTACATGCCCCACTTTCTTGCGCAGATCGATGACGATAGGGATGGAACCTAAGATGTCAATGACTGAAAAAAGTATCAGGGTGACAGAAATGATTTCTTTGAAATTGAACATGATTTACAAATTTTTTGCAAAGCTAGTAAATCATTTTCAGAAAGGCTTGTGTCTTCTGAAATTGCCTAAAGCTTAATGAATTATTAATGTAGCGCTCCGATAAATTATGTACTCCACGTCAATCTGATTAATTTAGCTTTTGAAAAAAGATAAAATGAGCAAGAACCTTCGGAATATCTGGTACGTGGCCTGCCATGGGAGTTTGATTAAACAGGGTAAAACCATCGAAAAGGAGATTGACGGGGAGAAAATATTATTGGGTAGAGATGAAAACAGTAAGGTTTTCGCCTTAAAGAATCAATGTCCGCACAGAGGGATTCCGTTGACCTATGGTACTTTCGATGGTTGCGAAATTGAATGCTGTTACCATGGTTGGAGATTCAAAACTGATGGCTCTTGCTCAAAGATCCCTACTCTTCCTCCTAGTTCTACCCTTGATGTCACCAAGGTAAGAGCGCCTTATTATCCTTTGAGAGAGATGAATGGTGTTGTTCTTATTTATTTGCCACAGGACATGCGCAAGCCAGAGGACATGGATGAAAGCTTGTTCCCTCAATTTCCGCTTCCTTCCGATGTGAAATTCGATTTTGTTACCGCCAAACCAATGGCCTGCAGCTTAGACCATTCAGTAATAGGTTTGATTGATCCTGCCCACGTGCCTTTTGTTCATCAGTCGTGGTTTTTTAGGAAGAAGACTAACTTAAAGCTCAAGACAAAGAATTTTGCTCCCTCGCACTTAGGTTTCAAGATGGTGAGACATGAACCCTCAAAAAACTCTGCGGCCTACAAGATTTTAAAAAAGGAACAGACTACCGAAATTAGCTTTCAACTTCCTGGTATCAGAATTGAGCACATTAAAGTGGGCGAGAATGATATCGTGATTATGACGGCATTGACGCCCGTCAACGAGAACACAACTGAGCTGATACAATTTGTATACACCGATATTAGCTGGTTTAAATATTTAAAACCGATTTTTTATCGCTTTGCGGATACGTTCATTCAGCAGGATGTAGATATTTTTGAAAAATTGAAGGAAGGACTTCAGAATAACCCGCCACTTATGCTTATGGGAGATCCAGATATGCAAGCGAAATGGTACAACGCCATCCGAAGCCGCTACGAAAAATGCCAAGAAGATAAAACCCCATTTGAAAATCCTATCAAGCCGCAAATCCTACAATGGCAAACCTAGCCCCTTGATTGGGGAATTAGTAGAAAAGGAGACAGCGATCAGGGAAATAGGAAAATCAATGAAGGAATTGTAAAACTCAATTTTGTGAAAAAACTCAAATCTTCACCAATAATCAATTTCACAATCGAGCTAGTTCCTCTTTCAGTTGCTTTGGCAAGCTTGCCACAATAAGCGCATAAGAATGGTCAATGAGTTCTTTGAGGAGTATTTCGGATACTGTACCATCTACCATTACGGAGTTCCAATGGGTCTTATTCATGTGCCAGCCAGGTTTAATGCCTGCTTCTCTTTCACGCAACTCCGCAGCATACTCAGGATCGCATTTTAGGTTTATATATTCAAATTGATCAATGCCTGTCAGTGCGAAGATCTTGTTCATTACTTTGAGGACAAGAGTATCAGGGCCGAAAGGTGTATCCTCGGTTGCTCCTTTTTTACTAAGGCAATAGGCCCTGAATTCGTCAATGTACATAGCTAAAAAAATGGGTGATGTGCTGGATTACATTCTCGAAATGAACCTAGATATGATTACAATCAATGCGATAATAAACATTAAAATTGAAATCTTATTAATGCCGTGCATCGCCTTCAAACTGAAGTTAGAAGGTCTGTTAGGGTCTTTTTTTCTAAAGAAATAACCAAATACTGGACCGAAATCAAACGCCTCTTTAGCGGTCAACTTAACTCTTTCTTGTTTCTCTTCTTCTTTTGCTTCTTCGTTCATCGCTTTCTGATTTAAAACTCTTGATTTGCTAATTCTGGTGCAAACCACTTACCATCATCCTTAATAATATTTATTAATTCATCCACCGCATTTGCCGATGGAACACCACGTTTCATTACTTCTTGACCTTTATAAAGAGTGATTTTCCCTTTGCCAGATCCTACATAACCATAATCTGCATCTGCCATTTCCCCCGGGCCATTTACGATGCAGCCCATGATCCCTATTTTGACCCCTTTCAAATGGTCTGTTCGCTTGCGGATCATTGCGGTTGTTTCTTGTAGGTCGAATAATGTTCTGCCGCAAGAAGGGCAAGAGATATATTCGGTTTTGGTCATTCTAGTTCGGGCGGCTTGTAGGATTCCAAAACCAGTTTCGTTTTTAAGCTTTAAGTCTGCCAGTTGGCTTTCCTTTTCAGTTTGGCCATCTACTTGTAGCATAATGCCATCTCCGAAACCATCTACTAGTAAACCTCCAACGTCTGTGGAGGCATGAATTAAGAAGGTTTCAGCATCGTTTATTATATAATTTCTAGACACTAAGACCGGTACGTTCAATTTTCTCTTCACCAATTCGAAAAAGAACCTGCGCAGGGCAGGCATTGCATGGGAATTATCAGTTGCTAAGAGGACCACTATGTTAGACGCTTCTAAAACCATCATGACTTCTTCGTCAAGGTCGGCAGCATTCAGCTTTAGAAAGTTCAGTTGGTCATCTGCGTTTTCTGCTTCGGCCAGTTGATTTAATGTGAAAACTGGGTGGCGACTTCTTTTATCTTCAAGTTTATTCCAAACTGGGTAATCGATCAATTCCTTTAGGCCATTCGGTAGCATGAAAGATATTGCCTTATTCCCCGAGTAGACAAAGTCTGCTCCTTGGTCATTCATTCTCCATTTGTCTGGTTCTGGCAAATAGAAATGACCGATATTTTTTAAATCTTTGATTGTGATTTCATCGAATTGACTTAAATCAGCAATCACCCTTGGTACATTCGAAGCACCAATATTATGTACTTCTCTTGATGCTCTTTTATGATAAAGGAAAGGGTTGATGGGGTTTTCTTCAATGGAAGGAATGGGCGCGTGGTTGCTCCTGTTGGTATAACGATCGACTAGTTTTTGAGCTACGGGTGCCTCATACTCAGGTGCCTCCGTCAATGAAACGCGAACGGTGTCGCCAATTCCGTCTTCTAATAGTGTACCTATTCCGACAGCAGATTTAATTCGTCCATCTTCGGCTTCGCCCGCTTCTGTAACACCAAGGTGCAAAGGATAGGGTTTAAGCCCTTCTTCATCTAATTTTTGAACCAGAAGTCGATAAGCTTCCACCATCACTTGGGTGTTGCTCGACTTCATAGAAAGCACGATGTTATAATAATTAAGGTCTTCGCAAATTCTCAGGAATTCCAGCGCAGATTCTACCATGCCTAAGGCAGTATCGCCATAGCGACTCATGATTCTGTCTGAAAGTGAGCCGTGATTGGTACCAATTCTCATGGCTGTACCGTACTCTTTACAGATTTCTACAAGTGGAGCGAATCGTGCTCTGATTCTGTCTAACTCTGCTTGGTAGGTAATGTCTGTGTATTC
>JBLIES010000143.1:0-9430 GCA_047633135.1 Roseivirga sp. | reverse complement strand
GTCAAGTAGATTTTCAAGCTATCTTTTCTAAACTCACACAATATGGCTACGATGGCTGGGCGGTTTTAGAATGGGAATGCTGCATTAAATCTCCAGAGCAAGGGGCCAGAGAAGGAGCACAATACATCAACGATTTTATTATTGAAGCCACACAGAAGAATTTCGATGATTTTGCAGATGCAGGCATTAGTGATGAAGAATTTAAAAAACTTTTAGGCATAGATTGATATGAAGAAACTAACACTATTATTCGCGCTAGTAATTTACTGCGCTACACTCTCCGCTCAAATTACCGACCCCAAAGCCACAGAAGTCTGGGATCCAATTCCTAAAAAGGTCAATCCCGCAAAAAATGGTGGTGCACCTTCAGATGCTATTGTGCTTTTTGATGGTAAGGCGCTAACGGAATGGAAAACCCGAAATAATGGAGCTCCTGCGGAATGGAAAGTTGAAAATGGCTACATGGAAGTAGTGCGTGGCAAAGGCGATATCATGACGATCAAAGAATTTGGTGATATGCAATTGCACATCGAATGGAGCTCTCCTACTGAAATTGTTGGCGAAGGCCAAGGAAGAGGAAACTCAGGCGTTTTTCTCCAAGAACGATACGAAGTACAAATATTAGATAGTTATGTAAGCAGAACCTATTCAAATGGTCAGGCTGGCTCGCTCTACAAGCAAAGCATTCCATTAGCAAACGCTACTGTTGCGCCAGGAGAATGGAATGTTTACGACATGCTCTACACTGCCCCAAGGTTTAATGCGGATGGTGTAAAAACTTCTGACGGCTACGTCACTGTAATCCATAATGGTATTGTTGTTCAAAATCACCAAAGGCTTTTAGGTACTACTGAATATATCGGCTTTCCAAAAAACCCGGCACATGGAGATGGTGCCATCATTCTTCAGGATCATGGCAATCCAGTAAGATTTAGAAATATTTGGGTACGTACGCTGTAAAAAATCCCCTCATACATGAAAAAGGCCTCACTAATCAAATAGTGAGGCCTTTTTTGTTAGATATCCGCTTATTTATTCACGGTAACTGTGTAAGAGCCAGCCGTGCCAGCTTTAGCTCCACCTGTTGACTGTGAAAACGTAAATACAAAGCGACTGGCAGTTAGATTTTGAATATTAATGGTCTTGCCATCGTCTAAGCTGATCTGTGTGGTAGTGGTCTCATTCAACCAAGACCAAGTACCTGTCGCTCTAAATAAACTACCTGCGTTACTGGTTATATACCCCCCCTCTGTAAAACTCAAGTTGAAGCCTGCATAATTTAATGTTCTGTCTACTCCGTCTAGAACGATACCTCCTGTGGTTGGTAACCCCCATTGACCAGACAGATTCTCAAAAGTAAGCTCTTGTGCTGATGGTTCCGCTGGCACGTCATCCCCTTCACCTCCGCAGGAGCAGAAGAACATTGATGCAATTTGGATATCAATATGCCCGAAATGGACGGCTTGGAATGCACGGCCTATCTCAACAAGCATTATCCAGAAGTTAGAGTAATTGCCTTAAGCATGCATGACAATCCAAGACTGGCCAAAAGAATGATCAAGAATGGCGCTTTTGGTTTCTTGTTAAAAAATTCAAGCCGAGATAAAATTATTGAAGCTATTAACCTTGTGCATCAGGGTAAAAATTACTTTGACCCCAACCTTATGCAAACCTTCTTCGATGTTGATGAAAGAAAATCTTCAAGTTCATTTTCGAAAAAGGACTTACTCACTAAAAGGGAATTAGAAATCATACAATTGATTTATGAAGAAAAAACTACTGGCGACATAGCTGATCAGCTCTCCATCAGCACTCATACAGTCGAAAGCCATAGGGCGAATGTGCTGCTAAAACTTGAGATCAAAAGCTCTATTGGTCTCGTAAAGTGGGCCATTCAAAACGAAATAGTAAAGTAAAGACAATAAAAAACCCCGATTTCTCGGGGTTTTATTTTTATCAGTGATTGAGTTCGATCAAACGCTAGACCAAGATTTCTGACCAGGCGTATAAGGGAGACAACCTTCATACTTCACAGGAATAGGATCATAAGCCATTACCGTTTCGCCAACAAGTTCCGAAGTAAAATAACTCCAGAAAGAGCCGTCCACAACAGTCGTCACGAAATAGATTTCCACAAAATCATCTGTCTTTTCACCTTCATCGGAAGACGACTCTCTGTATGATTTCATTAATGAAGGATCCTCTTCATACTTTTTGAAATAAGCGTTAACAGCATCGGTCATTTGCGCTGTGGTTGCTTTATCAAAAGAGGCTTCATTACTTGCGTTATAATTTCTAACAAAAACAGATAAGCCTCTTTTAAAATATTCAGCTTCTCTGTCTTTATAAACACTTGCTAATGCGGCATCGAAATGATTCGCCACACCGGCATCGAGTCCTCCTGGCGTTTCTGTTTTTGGTAATATACCATCAACAACCTTTTCCAATTGCGCAGCTTCTTCAGGATTGAAAAATACAGGCACCCAATTGACTGTTGGGGCTGAAGTACAGCCTTGTAAGGCACCGAACATGACAGACGAAGTAAACAATGCCATCGATCCGAATCCGAGGTTTTTTAATGCTTGTCTTCTTTCCATGATTATAAGTTTCCTTTTTTAAGTTGATCTACTGCATAATTTGCTGCTCTGGCACTAAAAGCCATGTACCCAAGAGATGGATTATGACAAGCAGAAGAGGTCATAAATGATCCGTCAGTAACAAAAACATTCTTACAAGCATGTAATTGATTCCATTTGTTGAGAACGGAAGTTTTAGGGTCTTTGCCCATTCTTGCTGTTCCCATCTCATGTATACCAAGCCCCATATTAGGCCCATTGTCATAAGTGTACACTTCTTTAAAGCCCGAAGCTTCTAGCATTTCTGCTCCCGAAGCAGCCATGTCCTTTCTCATGGCATATTCGTTCTCGTGGAAGTTACCAGCGTCAAATCTAACTTGAGGCAAGCCCCATTCATCCAAGTTGTCATAATCCATGAACATATAGTTCTTATGTTGAGGCAACACCTCTCCAAAGCCCATAAATCCCATGGTCCATCCTCCCGGAGTCATTATTGCGTCCTTGATGTTTCCTCCGACACGTCCATTACGCATTTCGGCAATTGACCTGCCCCAGCCTTCTCTTGAAGCACTGCCTTGGTAGCCGTAGCCTCTAATAAAATCTTTTCGGTTAGAATCTCCACCCAAATTTCTAAATCGAGGGATATAAATACCATTGGCCCTTCGGCCTTTATAATATTTATCTTCATACCCTTCCACTTTAGCACCCGCACCAACACCCAAATGATGGTCCATAATATTATGCCCTAATTCACCGCTGTCGTTTCCTAAACCATTTGGAAATCTTTCGCTTTTTGATTGAAGTAAAATCGAAGCAGATGCAATAGCAGAAGCACAAAGAAAGATCACCTTTGCATAATACTCGACAGATTCTTTCGTGTTTTGGTCGATTACCCTCACGCCAGTCGCTTTTCCTGTACTGTCATCGTACATCACTTGGTGAACAATGCCATCAGTAATTATAGTTAAGTTACCTGTTGCCGCTCCTGCTGGTAATGTTGAGGACAAACTCGAGAAATACCCCCCATAAGGGCATCCGCGCATACACCTATCCCGCATTAAGCACTGTCCCCTTCCTCCTGGGTTTTTATGATCTGGCTGATCTATGTTCAAGGACTGTGTTAAGTGAGCTGTTCTACCTATGGTCACCCAGCGGTTATTCCATTTGCTCTCAACTGCTTTTTGAAAATCTTTTTCAACGCAGTTCATGTCCATTGGAGGAAGAAATTCTCCATCAGGTAATTGCTTGAGCCCTCTTTTTTCGCCACTTACGCCTATGTAACGTTCAACATAATCATACCATGGCTTAATATCTTTGTAGCGTACTGGCCAGTCGACAGCTATACCATCTTTGGCATTTGCTGCGAAGTCAATGTCGCTTAGCCTATAACTCTGACGACCCCATGTAATGGATCTACCTCCCAGTTGGTAACCTCTCATCCAATCGAAGCGAGTGTCTTCTTGGTATGGATGCTCACTGTCTTTAACAAAAAAATGTCGGTGCGCGACATTCGTTGTATACCCAGTCCTATTCTGTTTAGGATAATCCTTTTCAATTAACTCCGGGTTTGTTCTACCTCTGTCGGGCAAATCCCAAGTATCCAAAGAAGCGGTGTGGTAATCTTTAATGTGTTCGATCTTCCGCCCACGTTCAATAATGACCGTTTTGAGGCCTTTTTCTGAGAGTTCTTTTGCAGACCAGCCTCCACTGATTCCCGAGCCTACCACAATGGCATCGAAAGTCCTCTCTTGTTTAGATTTTCGGTTAAAATTCATGCAATTCGAATTACGATTAAATATTAGTGCAATCTATTCCAGCGCGTTATGTTGGAAAGAGTTGGAATATAGGGAATATCAATCTTAAATGCAGAAGGTTTTACACGGGGTGCTTAACTAATTTAGAGAATTAGATTGGGCGAATCAAAACTAAAGAGCATAAAAAAAACCCCATTCAGGGGTTTTCAATATTCATCTTCGTTGAAAAAGAAGTCATCTTTTGTGGGGTAATCTGGCCATATTTCCTCAATACTTTCATAAGGTTGACCGTCATCTTCAAGTTCTTGCAGGTTTTCAACTACCTCAAGTGGAGCTCCTGAACGGATTGAAAAATCTATCAATTCGTCCTTTGTGGCTGGCCAAGGAGCATCCTCTAAATTAGATGCGAGTTCTAGTGTCCAATACATTTTATATCTTTTTTAAATGGCGTGCAAAAGAATGCATTTAAAGTTGAAAAATCAAACCCTTATTCTCAATATTTAAAAAGCTTACTTTTTAGAGGATAAAGGCAGATAAGTCACTGAAAAACAAAACTATGTCTTTGATTTTATTTGCTTAAGAATTGCTTCTTTCACTTTTACCTTGCGTTCTTGGAGCGCCAACTTACCCGATATCAAGCGATCGAGACCTGAACTAGTGCTAAATCTCTCTAAATTTTCATTGAATATGGCCAGTTCATTACGGTCACGGTTGAGTAGATCATAGAGTAATTTAATCCTCATTCTATCACGGTCCTCAGCGCTCTGTGTATTCTTAGCCTTTTTGTTGATCAAGCTTTCAATAAATTGTTTTTCAGCTATCTGATCTAACAACAAAAGAAAATTCTCTTGCAGTGGCTCCATTTCTGCTTTACCAACGTTGCCCATGGTTTTCCATTGCTCTTTCAGCTTAACCGTATTAACATCAGGAACAATGGCTTCGTTCTTCACCTCTAGCTCTTTTAAGAAGAGTGCTCTCCACTTTATATTTTCTTCTTTATTCTTACTTGGAGATTTTGGTTTTTTTGATTTTGCAGCTTTTAAGGAGTCTTTAATTATCCCTTGAAACTGCTCCCAATATTTATCACTCGCTTCTTTTCTGATTTTGCCAAGCGATTTCCACTCTTCCCTTAAGTTTCTGACTTGATCAACCAAAGGTTTGTAGCTGTCTACTTTTTTTAACGCCTCCGCTTTCTCTAAGAATTCTTGATAGTCAGCCTCCTTTTCCACCATCATTTTTTCGATATCGGCAAAGAATTCAGCCCTCCTCTCAAAAAATGTGTCCAGAGAAGTCTTGAAATTATTTTCGATTGCCTCCTTTTCTTCATCGATGACAGCACCTGTTTTGATCCATTTTCTTTGGATCTCCTTCACCTCTGCGGTGGCTGACTTCCATTCGCTGCTTTTTGCAGCGACATCTAGCTCAGCTTGCAGTGCCGTTTTAATCTCGAAATTTTTGGCTCGATTCTGATTAATAAAACCTGTGAGCTGCTCTTCAAAAACATCCAACCGCTTGTATAAACCTTCAAAGTCACCAATAGCATCGAAATCATGCAGGGTGCCTTTTAAATGCAGAACCTTCATTAAGTACGACCCTTTATTTTCGGTAGCATTAATCTTTTCTTCCACTTGATCGACCTTGGCTTTGGCCATCGAAAATCTATCAACGAAAAACTTAAGACTGTCTGCCTCCGATTCCTTTAGCTCACCAATTTCTTTACTTTCGAATTCGAGAAAAGCATTTCTAAAAACTTTCCCTTCTTTTATATAACCGTATGCTTCTTCCAAAACTTAATAATGTATTTGACGCAAAATTAGCTAAATAAGCGCAACTAGAAATTCTCAAGCATATTTTTTAGCATATTTGCACCCTAATCGACAAAAATCAGACTTATGAGTGATGAAAAAATAATTTTTTCAATGGCTGGGGTGACTAAAACTTACCCTCCTGTCAAGCAGGTCTTAAAAAACATATACTTATCCTTTTTTTACGGTGCCAAAATTGGTGTCTTAGGACTCAACGGATCTGGAAAATCTTCTCTTTTAAAAATCATCGCTGGTGTAGATAAAGAGTTTCAGGGCGATGTCGTTTTTTCTCCAGGCTTTTCTGTTGGCATGTTAGAGCAAGAGCCGCAACTAGACATGGCGAAAACTGTAAAACAGGTTGTAGAAGAAGGAGCCAAAGAAACAGTTGACCTATTGGCTAAATTCGAGGAAATCAATTTAAGATTTGGTGACCCCGAGATTCTTGAAAATGCGGATGCCATGAATAAACTCATCGAAGAGCAAGGAGTCGTTCAAGAAAAATTAGACCATCTCAACGCATGGGAATTAGACAGTCGGCTAGAAAGAGCAATGGATGCACTTCGGACCCCACCTTCTGACACGCCCATTAAAAATCTTTCTGGTGGAGAAAAAAGAAGAGTGGCCCTGTGTCGCCTTTTGATTCAAGAGCCAGATGTCCTTTTACTCGATGAGCCTACAAACCATTTAGATGCTGAATCGGTGCATTGGTTAGAACAATATCTTCAAAGGTATGAAGGTACTGTGATTGCAGTAACCCACGATAGATACTTTTTAGATAATGTAGCCGGTTGGATTTTAGAACTTGATCGAGGAGAAGGCATACCTTGGAAGGGTAATTATTCTTCTTGGCTCGATCAAAAACAGACGAGGTTAGCGGGTGAAGAAAAGACCGAATCGAAACGTCAGAAAACACTTCAGAGAGAATTAGAATGGGTCAGAATGTCACCAAAAGGAAGGCAAGCCAAAGCTAAAGCCAGGCTCAGTGCTTATGATAATCTACTCAATCAAGAAGGCAAGGAGAAAGAAGCTAAACTAGAGCTTTTCATTCCACCGGGTCCTCGATTAGGCTCAAAAGTGATTGAAGCACAAAATGTCTCAAAAGGTTTTGGTGATCGTCTTCTGTATGAGAACTTAAACTTCTCTCTGCCTCAAGGTGGAATCGTAGGTATCATAGGTCCAAATGGTGCGGGTAAAACCACCCTATTCAATATGATTACTGGAAAAGAGACCCCAAACAATGGGGAATTCGTTGTAGGGCCCACTGTTGAAATAGCCTATGTAGATCAAAGCCACGATAATTTAGACCCAAATAAATCGGTTTGGGAAGTGATCACGGGAGGCAACGAAATAATTATACTTGGGGGTAAAGAGATGAACTCAAGGGCTTATGTAAGTAAGTTCAACTTTAACGGTACTGATCAAAGCAAAAAGGTTGGTCAACTGTCTGGCGGAGAAAGAAACAGAGTGCATTTAGCACTCGCACTAAAGCAAGGCGCAAACCTACTTCTACTTGATGAACCCACCAACGACCTTGACATTAACACGCTACGTGCCCTAGAGGAAGGGCTTGATAATTTTGGTGGATGTGCGGTGATCATATCTCACGACCGTTGGTTCTTAGACAGGATATGTACTCATATCCTTGCCTTTGAAGGTAATTCTCAGGTTTATTGGTTCGAAGGAGGCTATTCCGAATATGAGGAAAATCGCAAGAAAAGACTTGGAGATAGCGGTCCAACCAGAATTAAGTATAAAAAACTGGTGTAACCCTGCCGTAGAAAATGAAAACAAATCAAAAGTGAAATTCAATATTTTGTTTTAGATCGGAGCTCAGGCTTAAGGCGACAGGACAATTCAATCCAATCTCTTTGATCCAGCTCCTATCTAAATCAGATAAAGAGCAATCATCCCAGTAGAAATCAACTTTGATTTCATTAATTCTTCTTGGAGCCGCAGACATGACTTTGGTAGCTTCTAAATTCATTCCTGCCATATTCAAGCCTTTTTTCTCCCCAGCGATGGCCATCACTGTCATCATACAACTGCCTAAGGCAGCAGCAACTAAATCGGTTGGAGAAAAAGCAGCCCCTTTGCCGTTGTTATCAACAGGCGCATCTGTTATGATTTGGTTGTTAGACTTAACGTGTATGGCCTCAGTACTTAATTGACCAGAATATTTAGATTTGACTGTAATCATAAACTATAGACTTATATTTTTCGTTAATTTAACACCTTGCATTTGAGCCACAAGCGACATATGAAAATAAGTACCCAAGTTTTAGTCATAAGCTGTTTAATGACATTTGCGAACTTCTCTTATTCTCAAGGCAGACCAGGTTTCGACCCGCTGCTGGATGATGAAGAATATAAAATTGAAAATGTTTTTGGGGTTACTAAAGCAACAAATAGTGGAATCTTAGGTGCTATTTTCTATCGACATTCAATGTCAATCAACACTACTAATTTATCACATTACGGTATCGAATTGGCCAATACACGCCATAATAGAGAGTTTAGACAAACCTCGTTCAATGGGAGTACCTATGTGATTGGCAAGTCAAATTATCTTATTTCAATCCGACCCTATTACGGTAGGGAGAAAATTTTCTTTCAGAAAGCACCACAACAAGGCGTCAGGATTTCGGGTACGCTATCCGCTGGGCCATCTTTAGGCTTAGAAGCACCTTATTTTGTGAATTTGACTAACGGAAACAAAGAGCAATACGACCCGAACATTCATACAATTAACGTCATTAATGGAAACTCGGGTCCTTTTAAAGGGCTCTTTAAATCTAAGATTGTACCCGGAGTTCACTTTAAAGCGTCCTTAACATTTGAAACTACCTCTACAAAAAGCAGAGTGTTCGGTTTGCAAACGGGGTTTAATTTAGAAGCCTTTACCAGAGAAATTCAGATTATTCCAGAGACAGAGAACAAGAGTGTTTACTCTGCAGCGTTCATTTCTATTTACTTTGGTAAAAGAAGATAATCTCGCCTGTAGATTTTGGAACCTTTGCCTTACCTTTGTGTTAATCAATCCAGAGCTATATAAAATGATTGAACTACCTATAATTCCAAAAGAACCCAGAGTACGGAAACCTGATTGGCTTAGAGTAAAACTACCCATTGGTCAAGAGTACGCGAAAGTCAGAAAACTGGTTGATAAATATAAACTTCATACTATTTGTGAAAGTGGCAACTGCCCCAACATGGGAGAATGCTGGGGAGCAGGAACAGCGACCTTTATGATCTTGGGTAATGTGTGCACCAGAAGTTGTTCTTTTTGTGCTGTAGC
>JBLIES010000142.1:0-9489 GCA_047633135.1 Roseivirga sp. | reverse complement strand
TCACGTTTAGGATAGTTCCTAAAAGGAGGAGGATGGTTAAGAGGCTTTTATAGTTCATGTTTTTTGGTAGTAGTTATGAGTTATTCGTAATTAGTTAAGAGTGCATTTGTCAAGATAGTCTTCGAACCCTTCACTCCTAACCAATAACCGTATCAGGTTGATTGATGGTTTCGAATTTAAAAATATCATTGCGAGCATAGTGACCTATGACGTCAAAATCAAGCTTACTTTTAGTAACCTCGGCTATATCGATTTCAGCGGTAAGGATTCCTTCACTATCCCATAATGGGGCAGCAATCACCTCGCCTAAAGGGTTAATTATTACAGACCCACCTCTGCTCATCGTTTCTGGAAGATGCTTTAAATCTTCAATTCCAGGTAAATCCTGGGGATACATCGACTTGGATACATATTGATTACAACCAAACACAAAGCAGCGGCCTTCAAGTGCAATGTGCTTTAAAGTGCTTTGCCAATTCTCGCGGCTATCCGCAGTTGGGGCCATGTACAATTGAACTCCTTTTTGGTACATACTCATTCGCGCTAAAGGCATGTAATTCTCCCAGCAGATTAAACCACCCATTCTACCCAAAGCGGTATCAAAGGTTGAAAGCGTTGAGCCATCTGATTCTCCCCAGACGATACGTTCGGCTGCAGTGGGTTTAATCTTTTGGTGTTTGCCCATCAACGCTCCTTTTGGATTAAAGTAGAGCATAGAACAATACATGGTGCCAGAAACACGATCTCTTTCATTCACCCCAATCACAAGATAGGCACCAGCTTTTTTAGCCATCGCACCAAGTCGGTCGGTATCTTTGCCAGGTACGTCAATTGACGAATCCCAATAACGCAACCAAAGCTCTCGTCCTTCAGCAGTTCGATTACCAACCACAGTTCCAAAGCTCAAACCACGCGGGTAAGCCGAAATATAAGCCTCTGGAAAGAGGATCAACTTCGCTCCTTTTTCGGCAGCCTGATGGATTAAATCGGCTGTTTTCTCAAGGGTTTTTTCAAGATCGAAAAGGACGGGTGCAGCTTGAATTACAGCTGCGGTAAATTTTGTAGCCATAGGGGAAAGTTAAGGAAATTAAATCTAGCGAAAAGAGCATCCAAGCACATTGCAACACTAAAGTTACTTCAGCCTAGTCCGTTTTCTAAGCTTGTTAATTTTATCAGTATAAAATTCTCTCAGCTCCAAAATGAAAGTCATTGGATCGGGATACTCCGTGAGCACTTTGTAAGTGTATTTCTCCTTGGCCTTTTGTAGTTGTTGTTCGACTTTGATTAATTCATTTTTGAGATAAAGGTCATCAGAATGACTTTCTACCTTGATATTCTTATTCATGATTTCAATCGCATTGCCACTAAAAATATGGCCGTGATACAGTTTCAATTGCTCCAAATCCCCTGACTTATAAATCTCAATCAATTTGGTGGTAACTTCTGTGGCTAATTCCAATTGATCATCTTGTAATGAAAACTTATCAGGATGCACTTGTAACATGGCTTCGCGATAAAGCCTTTTCATTTCCTTTGCTGATTCTACAGGTATTTCTGGCTTGGGTAGTTTGCGTGTTACAGCTAAGCCAATCGGTTCTACGTAATTCTTTCCTCGTTTTTTCTGTGCTAAGCGATTGAGCTTTTTATCTTTCTTTTGTTGCTTATACAGTACACTAAGCTCTTGAATTTCGACTAATTCATTGGCAAGTTTAGTTCTTAAAACGGTTTCAAAAGCCAGCGTTTTTTGCTGTATTTGATTCAATTTATCTTCTATTGTTTTAATCCGAAGCTTTAAAAGCTCCGTATTTCCATTATCAGATACTTTCGTTAAAATTTTCACACTCAAATATTCAGTAAATCGAGAAACTATTTTATTATAAGAATTAAGTCTGTATTTTCACTTATTAATAAAATTCTAATGCCTTAAACTTATGAGCTTAATAGCTGAATCAGGAATATTATTTTTTCTAATCCTTGTAGGAGCCCCAGTCTTACTTTGGATCATTGCTTTAGTTGATTGCCTTAAAAGTGATTTCGAAAAAGAAGGAAAGATAGTTTGGATCTTGGTAATTGTATTTCTCCCCATCTTAGGTTCTCTTCTTTACTTAATAATTGGTCGAGGTCAAAAACTAAGTACCAGAGATCAATCTATCAAATCGTGATTTTTTTTTAAATATCAGCTTTATCACAAATTACTCAAACCTAAATTTTAAAAAATGAAATTAATTGGAATGCCGGGAGGCCCGGAAATGTTATTCATACTCTTTTTATTTGTACTTCCATTTGCTCTTTGGATAATTGCTTTAGTTGATTGCCTTAAAGGTGATTTCGGTAAGGATGGTAAAGTAATTTGGATCTTGGTAATTGTATTTCTCCCCATCTTAGGTTCTCTTCTTTACTTAATAATTGGTCGAGGTCAAAAACTAAGTACCAGAGATCAATCTATCAAATCGTGATTTTTTAAATATCCGCTTTATCACAAATTGATCAAACCTAAATTTTAAAAAATGAAATTAATTGGAATGCCGGGAGGTATCGAAATCATCATCTTATTTTATATCTCACTTATCGTCTTATGGATCGTTGCACTTGTCAATTGCCTCAAAAACAATTTTGATATCAACCTGAAAATTATTTGGGTTTTGGTGATCATCTTTATTCCCTTTTTAGGTTCAATTCTTTATCTGACAATTGGCAAGAATCAAAGAATTAAACAATGATGTAACATTGTCAATAGTAACTCATGGTTTCTCTCAGATCAATGGTGCCAAATGATTGGCCAAATGTCGCTAACATTTATAAGCAAGGCATAGCCACAGGCCTGGCCACCTTTGAAACCAATGTTCCTGCTTGGGAAACTTGGAATAACAGTCATTTATAACAATGTCGGCTAGTTGCTGAAATTAACAACGAAGTGGTAGGTTGGGCTGCGTTGACTGGTGTATCTGGACGTTGTGTTTATGCGGGTGTGGCAGAAGTCAGTGTTTATATCTCTCCGTTTCATAAAGGAATGAAAATTGGCTCTATTCTCTTGGAAGCTTTAATCAAAGAAGCTGAATCCAACAACTTTTGGACACTTCAATCTGGCATATTTAGAGACAACGAAACCAGTATTTCGCTTCACAAAAAGTATGGCTTTCGCGAAGTGGGTTTCAGAGAAAATATTGGCCAATTGAATGGCACTTGGCGCGATACTGTGCTCATGGAGCGAAGAAGCGAGCGTGTAGGGATTTAATTTAATCCTTATACTACCCCTCACATCATTCCCGTTTGCAACGAAATTAAATCAGCGTATTTTAGGCTATTAGACAACCACATTTAAGCTGAAATTGATGAAACGCATATTAAACCGAACCTTTATAATTGTTTTACTCAGTGCATTGGCATTCGCCAGTTTTGCACAAAACGATGCAGACAAGGCAGACACTACGGAAACAGATAAGAAAAAGAAAAAAGACTTGCCATTAGAGTCTGGAAGGACTTTCGAGTTCGATTTAACCGAAGGCTCATGGATTGCGCTTGACGTTAGCCCTGACGGAAAAACCATCGTTTTTGATTTCTTAGGCGATCTTTATACGATTCCTATTGCCGGAGGTAATGCCACTCAAATCACAAAAGGAATGCAGTTTGACTCTCAGCCTAGATTTAGTCCTGATGGCAAGAAGGTAATTTTCATTTCAGACGAATCAGGAGGAGAAAATGTGTGGACTTATGAATTCTCAACGGACAAAAAGAATCAAATCACTAAAGGAAACTCTAATAATTACCAATCGCCTGAATGGACCCCTGATGGCAAATACATGATTGCTTCCAAGGGTGGTCGTGCTCACAAATTATGGCTCTACCATGTAGATGGTGGTTCTGGAACTGCCTTGGTTACGGAACCAAGTAATATGAGAATGGTTGAAGGTGCCTTCGGAAAAGATGATCGATACATATGGTTTTCAAGAAGAACAGGTTCTTCGCAGTACAATGCAAGCATGCCGCAATACCAAATGGCAACTTATGACCGTGAAACAGGAGAAGTTACGACTCAATCTTCGCGTTACGGTTCTTCTTTCCGCCCTACCCCATCAAGTGACGGTAAATGGTTGATTTATGCCACAAGACATGATGCTGAAACTGGGCTTATGTTGAGAGATTTAGCTACGGGTGACGAAAGTTGGTTGGCCTACCCCATCCAACATGACGATCAGGAGTCGCGTGCTTCAAGAGACGTGTTACCGGGGTTCTCTTGGACACCAGATAACAAAGCCATTGTAATTTCTTACGGAGGAAAAATGTGGAAAATAGATGTCGCATCAAAAAGAACTCAAGAAATTCCCTTCAGAGTTAAGTCTCACATCGAGTTAGGACCCGAGCTTAATTTCGATTACCCAATTTCTGATTCAGAAGAACTTGTTGTGACTCAAGTTAGGGACATCGCCCCATCACCTAATGGAAAGCAAATGGTTTTTACTGCGCTTGATGAACTTTACATCATGGATTTGCCCAATGGCATTCCTAAAAAATTAGTCAATCTTGATGAATCTCAGGCAGAGCCTTCTTGGTCACCTAATGGAGAATGGATTGCCTTTGTAAGCTGGAAAGCTGAAGGTGGAAAGTTGTACAAAGTCCACCCCAATGGACAAAATCTAACACAATTGAACAAAGACAATTCCGTTTATCAAAGTCCTGTTTGGTCTAATGACGGTGGTAAAATTGTCGTCATTAAAGGTCTAACTCAAAACTTTAAGGAAGCACTTCAGCGTACGGCATTCAGAGGAACCAGCGATTTAGTTTGGGTTTCTGCAGAAGGTTCTAAAGACAACTTCATCAGCTACACTAACGGCAGAAGTAATCCTCACTTCGTCAATAGCTCCGAACGTATTTACCTCTCAAGCGGCAGAGGGCTTTCTTCCATCAGATGGGATGGAACTGATGAGAAATTTCATGTACGAGTAAAAGGAAAAGCTTCAGCAGGTTCAAGCAATGCTCCAAATGCCTCTTGGATACGGATGGCCCCAGAAGGAGATCAAGCTTTAGCGCAAGTAGTAAATGATCTATTTGTGGTGACTGTGCCCCAAGTAAGCGATAAAGCACCTACTATTTCAGTTTCGAATCCAGCCAACGCAGCTTTCCCTTCTAGGCAAGTGACCGACATTGGTGGGCAGTTCCCTGCTTGGAATGAAGACGGCACTAAAGTTCACTGGGCAGTAGGAAACGCACATGTCATGTATGATTTGACCCAAGCAAAAGCAATTGACATTGCCAATGAATCGGTTGAAGATAAGAAGGACAAACAAGCGTACGAGCCGGTGGAAAATCGTGTTACGGTCAGCGTGAAGCGCGATACCCCACAAGGGTCTATCTTATTAAAAAACGCAAGGATCATTACCATGAATGGCGATCAAGTACTTGAAAAAGGTGACATTTTAATTGAAAATAACCGCATCAAGGAGGTAGGTATTAATCTGACTGCGGGAAGAAGAACAACTACGATGGACATGACTGGGAAAACCATTTTACCCGGATTTGTTGACACCCATTCTCATTTTCGTCACCCAGTAAATTTACACCGCGGTGAATTTTGGCCCTACCTTACTAATCTTGCTTTTGGAGTAATTACGACACGTGATCCACAAACAGCCACAACTGACGTACTCACTTATGGTGATTTAGTAGACGCAGGAAAGCTCATTGGGCCTAGAATTTACTCTACCGGCCCTGGTATTTTCAGCAGTGAAAACATCAGTAGCCTTGAGCATGCAAGGAAGGTAATGAAGCGTTATAGCGAGTACTACAATACCAAAACGATCAAAATGTATGGTGCTGGAAATCGCCAGCAAAGGCAGTGGATCATTCAAGCCGCCTTCGAACAAAGCATTATGCCTACCACAGAGGGTGGATTAGACTTTAAAAACAACTTAACCCAAGTAATTGATGGCTATCCGGGGCATGAGCATACCTTTCCTATTTACCCACTTTACAAAGATGTAATCGACTTGGTATCATTCTCTAGAACAGTGTATACACCAACTTTATTAGTGGCTTACGGTGGCCCATGGGCTGAGAATTACTTTTATGCTACGGAAAATCCTCATGCAGATCCAAAGCTCAACAAGTTTATGCCACACGAGAACTTGGACTCGAGAACAAGAAGGAGAAACGATGGTTGGTTTATGGAAGAAGAACATGTATTTGAAGACCACGCTGTATTTGTAAAAGACTTAGTTGAAGCTGGAGGAAGAGCGGGCGTAGGTAGTCACGGTCAGTTGCAAGGACTGGGTTATCACTGGGAACTTTGGGCAATGCAGTCTGGAGGTTTAAGCGAATTAAATGCATTAAAAATGGCGACCATTTTGGGTGCCGAAGCAATAGGTTTAGCAACAGATTTAGGGTCTATTGAGGTAGGAAAACTTGCCGATTTAGTCATACTCAACAGTAACCCGCTCGACAATATTAAAAATTCGAAAGACATCAGTCTTGTCATGAAGAATGGTCGTCTCTATGATGGGAATACGCTAGACCAATTGTATCCCACTAAAAAAGCGCTGCCTAAAATGTGGTGGATGAATGACGAACCCATCAACTTACCTGGCATTAAAAAATAGAGCGAATGGTCGGGTCAAAGAAATCATCCACCTGAATGTCAATCACAAAAATTGAAAGAAGGGGCTGTCTTTAAACAAAAGCCCTTTCTTTTTGCTAGAAACTCAATTGAGCGAAGAAATTAAAATAATATGCAAAAGTGTATATTGACAATATTAATCTAGTGATTTTATCCTGCTATGAATCATGAAGAACAGCAGCCCAACGACCTGCCAATAGTGCTCAATGAGCCTTCTCTTGTCTATGGTCAATTCAATTGCTTCGATTTATCCACAAGAGACATTTCTAAAAACTACGTCAAGCAGATTTTAGGCATTTCTAAGCTCAGCCGCTCAGCACTCATGGATATCATTCCGATTTCCATAGATACCTACAAGCGCAAAATGAATTTAACCCACCAGTCACAGAAAAAATCCTAGAGATAGAAGAAGTGTACCGAACAGGCTTAAGCGCTTTTGGTGATTCCTTTCATAATTGAATGACTAGCCCCAATCCATCGATGGGTGGAGTAATACCAAAAAAGCTACTCAGCAATAGTTTTGGTGTTAGAAAACTCTTCGATGAAATCGGTAGAATAGTACACGGTATACTTGCTTAATCCTCGTTTCATAGACGCTGTCGAACTGTAGATGCCAAAGACCTCTCTGGCGCTGCTCTTTATGGCGGACGATAGATTCCTAAAGGTTTACCCTAGCTTATACGGCTGGCAGCATTTCACTGGCATATCTTGAATATTTGATTCATAATATTCACCTTTTGACAAAAAATGAGATTTGCCTCGCTATGGTTAAAATTGAAAACCCGTCCATCAAAGAGATTCAGGTAGACCAACTCGAAACTGATTGGAGCGCTCAAAACTATACCCATTTATCGAATCAGCGGTTGGGAAAAGACTTTATTGATTCAG
The DNA here is from genome assembly GCA_047633135.1 of Roseivirga sp. GTDB lineage: Bacteria > Bacteroidota > Bacteroidia > Cytophagales > Cyclobacteriaceae > Roseivirga. The sequence goes on along the minus strand of JBLIES010000142.1, from coordinate 1,991 downwards.
GAGAACACCATGTGCTAAAAGTACCTTCTACTTTGGTGCCCAATGAATACAACCACGTATTGAATCCCAGGCACACAAACCATAGGCTAAAGACTATCGAAGAGCAAATAAGTCCTTTCGCCTTACACGAAAGTTTTTTCAATAAATAGATGCGTTAGTCAGTTACTAATGCTTAATTAAAAAGTTCAATTATTCTTAAACTTAACAAATTCAACCATGGGATTATTCTGGGACCTCGTTCAACAGAGTCAAATTGAAGATCAAAAAACTAAAGCGGAAACGCTTGAAGATCGCATTAGCAATCTCGAGTTTGAACTCGACAAAACAAAAGACCTACTGAGTAAGACTTTAAGAGTCTTAGAAGAAGTAGTTGGAAAAGACATTGATGGTGATGGAGTAACGGGTTAATCCCAATGTGGGATATTCTTCAAAAGTAAGGCCTATCAAAACACGTCAAGCTATTTGCCTACCAAACAATTGCCAGTAGTCCGATTTCTTAATTCGTTTAAGCGCATAAATTGAACTTAAGCACAGAATTAGAGTTATCCTAAGTAAATTGCACAGGCAAAGAATTACAAACCAAATATTCATTAATGAATAAAATCACTTCAGAGAATATCGAGCTTGGCAAAGCGAAAATTCAATCCTTATTAAAGTACGCTCAAGAGCATAAGACGAAAGCGACAATTCAGATTATTAATTCATTCCTCCCTTTTATTGCTATTTGGGTACTGATGTATTTTTCTTTGGATTACAGTTATTGGATCACTTTTGGGCTGGGGATTGTCAATGCCTTCTTTATGGTAAGAATCTTTATTATTCAGCATGATTGTGGCCATCAGTCTTTTGTAAAAAACAGAACGGCTCAAAAAATCATAGGGTACGCATGTAGTTACTTCTCCACCATTCCTTTTAACTATTGGGCGAAATCGCACAATGTTCATCACAAAATGAATGGCCAATTAGAAATGAGAGACATTGGTGATGTTACGACCTACACCGTTGCCGAGTTCAAGGCAATGAGCAAAGGAAAAAGAATCGGATATCGTATTTACAGATCACCGATAGTCATGTTTATCATAGGGCCTATTTACTATGTATTCGTTCATAATAGAATAGCTAAAATTAAACTTTCCTCTTTCAAGAGTGCTAAGAAGGGTTTGATTATCAACAACATTCTACTGCTAAGCATGTTTTTAATCTTAGGCTTCAGTTTAGGTTGGATCAAGTTCTTACTCGTCCATGGTACAATATTGGTAATGTTTTCAATCATTGCCATTTGGTTCTTTTATGTGCAGCATCAGCACGAACATGGCTACAAGCAATGGAAAAAGAATTGGGATTATGTAACTTCAGCATTGAAAGGCAGCACTTATTACAAGATACCGCCCGTATTCAATTGGTTAACTGGTAACATCGGTATACATCACGTACACCATCTTAATCCTTTGATTCCGAATTACAACCTCAAAAAGTGCATTAAGGAGAACCCTTGGTTGAATCAATTCCCAACAATCATTGGCTTTAGAGAGAGTCTTACTTTAGCATCAAATAAGTTATGGGACGAAGCGCAACAGCGAATGATCTCCTTTACTGAGTTTTACCAAATGGAAAAGAAGGAACTCATCCCAGTCTATGTTGAAAATAAGGACTAGACTACTTTAATAAAAAAATAATTAAAACACTCTATCATGTTTGATAGAGTGTTTTAATATGATTATTTTGTTGCATGAAATTTCAACTGAGCCCTCTTGCTGAAACCACAGCTCATTATATCAACACCACCAGTCAGCACATTTTTTTAACTGGAAAAGCTGGAACAGGAAAGACTACCTTCCTGAAGCACATTGTATCCAATACTCATAAAAAAACAGTGGTAGCTGCTCCAACAGGTATCGCAGCAATAAATGCCAACGGAGTCACACTACACTCTTTACTCCAATTGCCCTTTGGCGCCTTTATTCCAGAAAGGATTTCGCCCCCAAATACAA
>JBLIES010000141.1:0-9577 GCA_047633135.1 Roseivirga sp. | reverse complement strand
CTTTTCTTTGCAGTATTTCTAACTTACCATTAGCGGCCGTGGTTGTAGCAAAATCGCCAACAAACGGGGGTTCTTTTCCTGCTGGAATTGCCACTGCAATTGGATTAGTACCAAGCATTCTTTCTTTAGAAAACGTTGGTGATACTAACGGACTCGCATTGGTCATGCTAATTCCAATCATTTCTTTTTCAACCGCCATGAGCGCGTGATAGCCTGCAATTCCATAGTGGTTAGAGTTTCTAACAGCGACCCAGCCTGTCCCGACTTTTTCTGCCTTTTCTATAGCAATACGCATGGCAAATGGTGCAACGACTAGTCCAAGCCCTGCATCTCCATCAACAACCGCGGTGCTTGGGGTTTCATGCACTACTCTAATATTTGGTGTTGCATTAATTCTCCCTTTTTCCCAAAGCCTTACATAACCCTTCAGTCTAGCGACTCCATGCGAATCAATCCCTCTTAAATCTGCGGACAATAAGGTGGTGGCAGCTTGATCTGCATCGCTCTCAGGGCAGCCCATGGCTAAGAAGACCGATTTAGAAAATTCAAAAAGTGTGCTGTATGCGTAATTAGACATATGTGAGGTGCTTAGTTAGAATTAGCTTCTTCTTCGATTGGTGCTATTAAACTGAATAGGATACCTTCTTTCAGGGCATAAGCACAAGAGGTAATTGATGATGTCTTGAGGTGTGTTAAAACGAAATTGATTAAGCAAGTAGCAACCACAATCATATCAGCTCGCATGCTCACCATTCCTGGGATTAAGAGTCTTTCTTCCCTATTCTTGGTTATTAAACCTTGATATATGATTTGAAATGAATCAACATTAAGTTGAAAAGTTAAATCTTCTGGTGACCTTTCTAAAGAATTTTCTTTCGAATAAATTTCTGTCAGGGTGTCGAATGTGCCTGAGCAACCGATTAAGCCTTTTGGCTGATGCTGATGGATTGCTTCAAGCAGCGAGTTTAACGCTTCTGCTAACCAAAGATTCAATTCTTCTACCTGAGCTGGGGGGATTGGGTCAACACCATGGAATTTATCTAAAAGCCGTTGTGCACCAATTTCGAAACTCTGCTTCCAGAAGATCTCACTTACATTTCCAATTATAAATTCAACACTACCACCACCAATGTCCATCACAAGTTGTGGGGTATTGTCGAAAGTGACAGCGCCTTTTACTCCTTTAAAAATCAATTCAGCTTCCATTTCACCAGAAATCATCTCGATTTTAAAGCCCGTTTGTTCTTTAATATCATCCAAGAGCTGCTGACCGTTTTTTGCAGATCTGATCGCACTGGTGGCGACTCCTATGATTCTGTCAACATGAAATTGTTGGGTTACTGTTTTAAAAATATGAAGCGTATGGATTGCGCGTTTAGCTGCTGCTGCTGAAATTCTTCCTTTGCTGATGCCATCCTTACCGATTTTAACAGCAATTTTCTCTTTGTAGAGTGTCTGAACTTTGTTATCACTGATTTCAACAATGAACAAATGGAAGGTATTTGTGCCTAAATCAATAATTGCAATGCGCTCTTTCATTCTCTGGGCAATTTCTGCGAAGATAAGTCATTCTTGTTGAATTTAGCTGGCAATCACTGGCTAATAGATTGGGAATGTGTTCTTTTTTTGTGCTTGCCTCCATATCTTTGACTACCACTTAAAAGCATACCTATGGCTGAAAAAATCAATTCAGGTAAACATCAATCCAAAGCTGAAAAGCTAGAAGTTTTAAAAAGAAAGAATCAGGAGGCATTACTTGGCGGAGGTCAAAAACGAATTGATTCACAACACAAGAAGGGAAAACTTACCGCTAGAGAGAGGGTAGAGCTATTCTTAGATGAAGATACCTTCGAAGAGATTGGTAAATTAGTAGAACATAGAGCTACAGATTTCGGTTTAGAGAAAGAAATTTACTTAGGGGATGGAGTCGTAACAGGTTACGGTAAAGTACACGGCAGGTTGGTATATATCTATTCTCAAGATTTTACAGTGTTTGGTGGTTCATTATCTGAAACCCATGCAGAGAAGATCGTTAAGATCATGGAATTGGCCATGAAGAACGGAGCACCAATCATAGGTTTGAACGACTCCGGTGGAGCCAGAATTCAAGAAGGAGTGGTTTCTTTAGGAGGATATGCAGATATCTTTTATCGCAATACATTAGCTTCAGGAATGGTGCCGCAGATTTCTGCCATCATGGGCCCATGTGCTGGTGGTGCAGTTTACTCTCCTGCCATAACCGACTTTATCTTCATGGTAGAAAATACCTCCTATATGTTTGTGACTGGACCTAATGTTGTCAAAACAGTGACGCAAGAGGAAGTTACTTCTGAAGAATTAGGAGGCGCAAGTACTCATAGTACAAAGAGTGGAGTAACTCATTTCTCTTCGGCTAACGAAGTGCAGTGTCTTAATGATATCAAGCAACTGCTGTCTTATATTCCGCAGAATTGCGAAGACACGGCACCAGTTTATGCCTATGAGGCGGGAGATGAAATCAGGAAGAAATTAGATGATATTATCCCAGAAAACCCTAACCAACCTTATGACATGCGTGAGGTTATTGAGGGTATAGTAGACGAAGATTCATTCTTCGAGGTTCACAAGAACTTTGCAGAGAATATCGTTGTTGGTTTCGCTAGAATCGGTGGAAGATCTATAGGTCTTGTAGGGAACCAGCCAGCGTCTATGGCAGGCGTACTCGATATTAATTCGAGTGTGAAGGGTGCGCGGTTTGTGCGTTTTTGCGATTGTTTTAACGTCCCACTCCTTGTTTTAGAAGATGTGCCAGGCTTTTTACCTGGGACTGACCAAGAGTGGAATGCAATCATTACCAATGGAGCAAAATTACTTTATGCCTTTTCTGAAGCGACAGTACCAAGAATCACCGTGATTACAAGAAAGGCCTATGGTGGCGCTTATGATGTTATGAACTCCAAGCACATTGGTGCCGATTTAAATTACGCATGGCCAACGGCAGAAATTGCCGTGATGGGTGCTAAGGGTGCTGCTGAAATTATTTTCAGGAAAGAGATAAGTGTTGCCGATGATCAAGAAGCCAAGCTTCAAGAAAAGGTGGATGAGTATACAGAGAAATTTGCTAATCCATACAGAGCTGCTCGAAGAGGTTATGTTGACGAGGTAATTCTCCCTAACGAAACTAGAAAGAAACTTATTCGCGCTTTTGGTATGCTCGAGAATAAAGTGGCAACATTGCCGAAAAAGAAACACGGAAATATTCCTCTTTGATGACTTTAGAAGAGGGCTTTTTAGAAAAAAAATAGATAAACGATGGACAAGCACAGCGAAAGCTTTTTAATAAAATATTTGAATAACGCTTCACCGACAGGTTTCGAGTCCTCAGGTCAACAGATTTGGCTAGACTATGTCAAACCATACAGTGATACTTATTTCACAGACAAGTATGGAACTGCGGTGGCTGTATTCAATCCAGAGGCACCATACAAGGTGGTCATTGAAGCGCATGCAGATGAAATTAGCTGGTTTGTGAATTACATCGATGACAACGGTTATATTTATGTGGTTAGAAATGGAGGCTCTGATCATCAGATAGCACCTTCTAAGCGAGTGAATATCCATACCGAGAAAGGGGTTGTAAAAGGGGTGTTTGGTTGGCCAGCTATTCATGTAAGAGATAAGAACTCAGAGAAAAGTCCAACGTTAAAAAATATTTTTATCGATGTAGGAGCCTCCAATAAAGCAGAAGTGCTAGAGATGGGAATCCATGTAGGAACGGTCATTACGTTTGATGATGAAGTATTTAAATTGAACGGAAAATACTGGTGTGGTAGAGCCTTAGACAATCGTATTGGTGGCTTTATGATTGCTGAAGTAGCTCGTAGAATTCATGAGAGTGGAAAGAAACTACCCTTTGGTTTGTATGTGGTTAATTCTGTACAAGAAGAAATTGGCTTAAGAGGTGCAGAAATGATAGCGGCCAGGATCAAGCCTGATGTCGCGATTATTACTGACGTTTGCCATGATACAGCTTCGCCAATGTATGATAAGCAAAGCCAAGGAGATCAAAAATGTGGCTTAGGCCCTGTGCTATCCTACGGTCCAGCTGTGCACAACAATCTATTAAAGAGGCTCATTGAGGTAGCTGATAAGAATAAAATCGCCTTTCAAAGACACGCCAGCTCAGGATCAACAGGTACAGATACCGATGCCTTTGCCTATTCAAATGAAGGAGTGCCTTCTGCTTTGATTTCTCTAGCATTGAAATACATGCATACAACAGTAGAAACTGCAAGTGAAAATGATGTGGAGCAAGTCATTCAGCTGATGTACGAATTTGTTACTCAGCTAGAAACAGGGCATGATTTCAGTTACCTTAAATAAGGTTTGTAGCTGTTGGCATGGATAAATTGATAAAAGCAAAGGATCAAATGGGTAGGGAAGTTATCATCCCTTACCCTCCTCAGCGCATTGTTTCTTTAGTTCCTTCACAAACTGAATTGCTCTATGACCTAGGGCTAGGTGAGAGAGTGGTGGGGCTGACAAAATTTTGTATTCACCCTGAAGATTGGCGTAAAACAAAGACTGTCATTGGAGGTACAAAGCAGTTTAAATTCAATGTTATTGATGCGCTCCAACCAGACTTGATTATTGGTAATAAAGAGGAAAATTACAAAGAAGGGATTGATCAGTTAAGCACCAAATACCCTGTTTGGATGAGCGATATTATGAGCCTTGACCATTCTTTGGATATGATTTCGGCTCTTGGCGTCATTACAGACAAGTCAGTTGAAGCAATATCCATGGTGGAGAGGATCAAGGAAGGCTTTGCAAGCATAGGGTATAAGCAACGAAAAAAGGCAATCTATCTAATCTGGAAAGATCCATATATGGCGGCAGGCCAAGCGACATACATCGATGAGATTATGGATTTTGGAGGCTTTACAAATGCAATTGCGGAGACGCGTTACCCTGAAGTTACTTTAGACCAGATCATCCAATTGGCACCTGAGACTATTTTACTCTCCTCGGAACCATATCCTTTTAAACAAAAACATATCGATGAATTGAAATCAGTGTTGCCTGATACAAACGTTCGGCTTGTTGATGGCGAAATGTTCAGCTGGTATGGAAGCAGGCTGACGAAAGTCGCAGATTATTTGAAGGAATTATAATGAAAAATGGAGAAGACCCAGCATCTTCTCCAAGGAGCTTACTGAAGTACTGCAAATGTATTGCATGCCTCTTTACTGTAACACTCCCAAATGTCTTGTTTCGTGAGGCCTAGCCGTAGCATAGCCTCTACATTTTCCCCGCTTTTGTATTTGTTTGCAAAGGCCTTTCTACTGAGTCTTTTTTTTGAAGTTGCATGATAGAAATAGGTTTTGGAATAAGTAACCCCCATTTCTTGCTCACCGCCTGGCCTTAAGGTTTTAGCCTCATCAATAAGCCATTTGCCTTCAATGTTTTTATAGCGTATCGATACTTCGAGTTTTTTGGAAGACCTATTTTCAAAGAAAATCCTGTACTTCTTCTTAACGGGGGCTTTACTGGAATCTGATAAGACTGAGGAATTGACGGTGTAATGAAAACCAACACTGATTTGCTCTACCAACGGAGGAGGGTAATCAGTTGCCGCCTGGGAGCTAGCTCTTTTGACATGATCCATGCAAAAAAAAGCCACCAGGCTCGTGTAAAACACGAGCGCTGTAATGGTAGTAGTCTTCATGTCGTTTAGGTGAAACGGATCTAAATATGCAGGTTATGTAGCTAATATTCAACAGGTAAGCACAAAAACTTTAAGGTCATTTCAACTGAGAAAAGTGAATTAGTCAAGAAATACGATTTCAACGGCTGTTATGGTAGGGCTTAATGCTTAAAATGGGTTGTGAAAATTATTTTGAATTTATTGAAAATGGTGCTTTTAGTTTGATTCAACTATCATAGCCCTTCTTGTTCATCTCGAAGTGATCTTCGATCCAATGATCTTCCATCAAAGTGCCATCAGGGTTAAGCATGGATAGCCATACATTTGCAACACTTGCACCATCCGAAAGATCAGAAGTAACCTTAAGCACTGCATTCAATGTTTCACACTCTTTCTTGAGTTGCCACCTAGCAATACTAGGCTTAGGGACTATGATAACGACCTGTTCTTCATCATCATCAAGGAGTAACTCCAAAACAAAATCCAATGACGCTCAGGAAACACCACAATCTTCCTTGCCTGAATTTAGGTCATTGTCCTTTTCGTAGATAAACACTCGCTTGGGCTTTAATTGATTAATCAATCCTTCCCAATAGTTAATAAGGTCGGAGGTCCCTGAACCTCCGAAAGCAGCTTTGATGACGTTGTGGTTTGGGGAAATAGACTTGTGATCTATTCAAAGCCTAACACTAGAACTACCCCTAAATACTATTCTCTTTTTCTTAGGGGACTGATCCACGGTCTTTTTAAACTCCTTGTCCTCCTCTGCGAAAAGAGCTGAATTTTGAGCATCAAGGACAGCAGTTATAAAGCAAAAGAAGATAATGGTATAAAGCATTTTTATACCTCAAAATAGACATCCGCTATTAAATACGCGCTTGATAGGTATAGAGTTGGAAATACCTTCCTTCTTTTTTAATCAATTCATCGTGAGTTCCGCGCTCTGCAATTTCTCCATTTTCTATCACCAGAATTTGATCCGCTTTTCTTATGGTACTTAACCTATGGGCAATTACAAAGGTAGTTCTGCCCTCCATCAAAGTAGATAAACTTTCTTGAATGAAAGATTCACTTTCTGTATCAAGGTTAGAGGTGGCTTCGTCAAGAATAAGGATTTTAGGATCAGCCAAAACCGCCCTTGCAATGGCAATTCTTTGCCTTTGGCCACCAGAAAGTTTTACACCTCTTTCTCCAATTACAGTTTCCAATCCCTTTTCAAAGCGATCGGTAAATTCATTTACATAAGCTGCTTTTACAGCATTCTGTAAGTCTTCTTCAGAGGAGTTTGGTCTTGGGAAAAGGATGTTCTCTCTGATCGTACCTTCAAAAAGAAAATCGTCTTGCAGTACTACGCCTAGCTTTCTTCTGTAGCTTTTTAATAATATAGTAGAGAGGTCAATGCCGTCAATAGTCACTTTTCCTTCGCGGGGATTAAGAAAGGATGCGGCTAAGCCAGCGATCGTAGATTTACCTGAACCTGATGTACCCACCAAGGCAGTAACACTTCCCGAGGGAGCTTTGAAACTGATATTCTTCAATACATCGACACCATCTTCGTAGGAGAAAGTAACATTATCGAAACTCATATCGGCTTTGGCTTCTTTTAGCTCAATAACTCGATTTTCATCCTCGTCTTCCGACTTCATTTTCATTATTTCTTCCGTACGATCCAGCCCAGCAAAAGCTTCTGTGATTTGACTTCCGATGTTTGACATTTGAACGATTGGTGCTATCATCACCGCCAAGTAGGCAATGAATGCCACCAATTCACCAGAGGTCATATCTCCCTGTATGATGTAATATCCACCAATACCTAAAATACCAGTGCTGGCAACACCTGCTAGAAGGAAGGTGGCCGAACTGGTGACTAATGCCGTGGCGGTGAGTGTTTTCTTTACATTTTGGTAGAGGTCGTCTACTCCTTTTTCGAAAGTTGTAATTTCTTGGACTTCAGCCCCAAAACCTTTGATGACGCGCACCCCGTTTAAAGTTTCTGTCAATCGACCTGTTACTTCAGCATTTAGCTGTCCTCTTTTCCTGAAAATTGGCCTCAGATAACTGAAAGCCTTCATGGCAATAAGACCAAAGACAATGACAGGGGCGATTATAAATGCCGTAAGCTTAGGGCTCATGTCAATAAGCATATACATTACCCCAACTGAAGTAAGTAAACCACCCACGAGTTGGACCAATCCTGTTCCAACTAAATTTCTAACGCCTTCAACATCCGTCATGATTCGAGAAACTAGGGAGCCCGATTTAGTACTATCGAAAAAGTTAATAGGAAGGGAAAGGATCTTTTTTTGAACTTTTACTCTTAATTCTGAAATCAACTTTTGAGCCTGCACACTCAATAAGCGGGTTAATGCAAACCCCGTGACTGCTGAGGTGATGATAGAAGCCAGGGTAATGGAAATTACCCACTTTAATTCGCCAAGGTCTTTGTTGATGACAACATCATCGATTAAATGTTTAGTAGCCCAAGGCAAAACTAAACTAGCCCCACTTCTTAGGAGTATAAGTAAAAGACCAAATAAGAGTAGGCCTCTTTTTGGCCAGATAATCGTTTTGAATACTTGTTTGGTGGTAATATTATTGAGTTTTTTCTTTTTGGGCGCCATAGTGAGTTAATATTGCTCAAATGGCAACTGCATTGAAAGCCAGTAAGTTCATTTGGTGAAAAGTATTTTAGATGACATTAAAGTTGGGTGGCTAAATGCACATCCTCCCAAAAACTGGGATATGACTTATTCACCACCGCTGGGTTGAGTATAATAATGTCCTGCAGCATACATAATGGGGCAAAGGCCATCGCCATTCTGTGGTCTTCGTAGGTCTCAATTTCTATGGGTTTTTCCGAAGGTTCAAAATTGGAGGTTAATTTAAATACCTCTTCTTCTACCTCTTTCAATTTCACATTGAATTTTTTGAGCTCTTTTTTTAAAGCTTTGATGCGATTGGTTTCTTTGATGCGAAGACTTTCGAGGCCAGTCATAGTGCATTTAATTTTTTTGGCCGCACAGACAACGGCAATGGTTTGCGCCAAGTCTGGGCAATCACTAAAGTCGAAGTTCACTTCATGGGTATGTGGGATTTTTTGAAGCAATACACCGTCCGATTCAAAGGTGCTCATTACGCCCAATTGGTTCATCATATGAACGATGGCGATGTCCCCTTGCAAAGATTTCTGCCTTAAACCCTTGAGTTTAACCTGGGCTTCATCTGCCAAAGCAACGAAACTATACCAATAGCTAGCCCCAGACCAGTCTGACTCTACAACATAGGGGTATTCTTTATAGGGTTGAGGTTGCACCTCTATGGTTTTATTGGTCCAGTTAGCTTCCACACCAAACAGCCTCATCATATCGAGGGTCATTTGGATGTAGGGACGAGAGCCTATTTTGCCTTTTAACTCTAGACTCAAACCCATGGGAAGGGAAGGAGCAATCATTAAAATGGCCGAGATAAACTGAGAGCTCACATCACCTTTTATTTTTATATGATTGGTCTTCTGCTCAATAATTGGCTGCACCTTGAGTGGAGGGTAACCTTCTTTGCCAAGGTATTTTACCTTAGCCCCAATTTGCTTGAGCGCATCTCCCAAAATTTTAATGGGCCTTTTTTGCATTCTAGTAGTGCCTGTAAGTATTCTTTTTTCTTTCTTTACTGCTGTTAAGGCTGTTAGAAAGCGCATTGTTGTACCAGCATCGAGTACATCTAGCGTTTCTTCTTCACTGGCGAGAAGTCGCAGCATTGTTTGTGTGTCTCTGGCTTCTGAAATATTTTGAATTTGAGAAAGGTTGCCAGAAAGTGCGTTGAGGATTAAAGCCCTATTGCTCTCACTTTTAGATGCTGGAAGCGGTATTTCTACTTCCTTTAGTTTTGGTGAGT
>JBLIES010000140.1:0-9587 GCA_047633135.1 Roseivirga sp. | reverse complement strand
CATAGGAGCGTTAAAATAGGTGAACAGGATGATCAAACCTGTCCTGAAAAAGGGCATTGTGCCTCACAGGATAGTTGGTTTTATGGCTACAAACTTCATGGAGTATGCACCTTATCCGGAGTATTTACTTCTTTAGAAATCACTAAGGCTAACGTTCACGACAGCGCATTTCTTAATGAGATAAAACACCAACTATTTGATTGTGTGCTGCTTGTAGATTTAATACCGTGTTCAGTGTCCGACAAAAAGTATTTGAGCGCAAAGTTCTGTTTGATCTGCTTAAAAAGGACTTCAATTACGCACCTGTTCTTATAAAGCAGACTAATGGTCATAGATGAGTGCCCCATTAGATTAGTAACAAATTGCAATGATTCGCCTGAAAAGAGGTCTTTATAGGTCACCAATACCAAGGTTACTGTCCGAGAAACACGTTTATGCCTGTAGTTGAGCTTGATGGTTTGATCTTATGATAGGTCTTGAAATGCTTCTGTGCTCTTTAACCACTTCATATTGAGCATTGTCTTTTTAAACGGGTAACAAAGAAGCAGTTTTGTTGTGTTCATTCATCAAAATGGCGATACCTGTTAAAACCCTTGTCAAAAACTGCTATTCCTCCTTCTGGCAGAGAGGGTACCTTTAAAAACTTGTTTTCATTGGTAGATGCCGCTTTCATACATAGGAAGTCAGGTGCTCCTTCGGATAGATGCATTTTAGTGAATACTTTGATACCTCCCTTTCTTTTTTCCTGCCAAAGGATTGCGCCCTGCTCCCTTTAAAGTCTCTTTGAACAAGGTTATGGTGGTTGTGTCAAAGACACCTACTTTCCAAGGGTCTACTTCATCACCCATGGAGTTCTAATTGGTTTTTAGAGAGGGTTTGTAATGAAGGTAAAGCCTTATATACTAGGAGGCGAAAAATTGACTGCTCCTATTTCTGTTGGTATCAGAGAGTGTACTGCGGTAAGGCAGCTGCTTGAGTCCCACATAAAAAAGCTTTTTGGCGATTCGTGTGATGTTTTATAAATATCTCGCAAACCACTATTACGGGTAAGTACCGGATAAGAAAGGCAGATAAAATAATCTTTAGACTTCATCTGCTTATCGTACCTGTCGGACTGTGTGGTGGTGGTTGTCTTTCCGAAAACCTTTTCAGGTATAAGCGAGAGAAGCCGCGCAATGGGAGGTAGGCGTGAATGAGATTTCGTCCTATTTTTGTTCATAGTATGTTATGTTTTTGGTAGCATACAACATTACCAAGCGCGTCTAGATATTATTAGCAATCATAACAGCCTATCTGACTTCGATAAGTGAAGAGACAGTCAAAATGGATCAGAGTTCTTTGAGACAGTAAATTTCGATTTAAATACAGCTGAGTATTGGGATTATAAAATAGAAAGGATGGCGCGTGAAAATATCAAATTACTAACATTTAAGGATAATAAGTTATACTACAGTCAGCGTAGCAAAGAGAATTCATCTGTTATGAAAGTCATCTTATTTGAATAAGCTATCGGGTAATTAGCCCAGTGTTGCCGATGTTAAGAAGCTAGATATTATCACAAGTGGCTAAGCGAATGTTTGGTAATAGACATCGTTTTAAGAATAACCTGATTATTGAGCGTTCGTTCGCATCATTGCTAATGTTTATCAATGTGCACAATAAAAAAAGTCAGGCTTGGTAACCTGACTTTTCTACTTGTTAAAGCTATTGCTTCGCGTCCTGAAACTATGATTAGAACCTCAATCCTAAAGACAGTAAAAAGTGCGTACCGGCTTGAGGATATAAATAATTCTCTCTGACTTCATTACCGCCACCAAAGTAACCGAAAGTATACCCGTTCGACTCGTATTCAATATCGAAGATATTGTTCACCAAAAGGCTTAGGTTTAATTCCTGCATGAATTTTGGATGGAAAGTATGATTCAGTCGAAGATCGTTTACGAAGAAAGCATCGATTTTTCTATCTTGGTTAGAAGTATTGTCTAAAAACTGTTCGCCAACATATTTAGATAAAAGCGTCACAGAGAAAAGGGTACTCACTTCGTAGCTCAATTGACCACCCGCTACCACGCTTGGTGAAAAAGCGATGTTGGTGTCTTCAAATTCAGATACAACTTCATTAAATTCTGAAAAATCAGCTCCGTAGTCATAGAGTACTTGGCTGAAGCGTCTGATTTTGTTTTCGCTCAAGGATATGTTTCCATTAAAACTAAGCCCTTTAGCCAATCGGCCAGCCAGTTGAATTTCAATCCCTGTTCTGTAACTATCAGGCACGTTGGTTCTAATACCAGAACCTACATCATTCAGCTCACCCGTAAGTACCAACTGGTTTCTATAGTCCATGAGGTAATAATTTACTTCAAGGGCGAAATTGGTTTTGATCAGGCGATAACCCATTTCTAAGTTATTCAACGTTTCTGCTACTGGCTCTCTAAAACCTCTCGCATCGATGATGTCAGACCTGTTGGGCTCTTTATTCCCCACTGAAAAGGAGCTATATAAGCTTGCTGCACTGTTAAGTGTATAAGTAGCGCCTACTTTTGGGTTGAAGAAATTGTATTGTTCATCAAAATCTATGGCCCTTAAATCGTTGTCATTACCTAAGCCTGAATAGGCAACAGAGCGAAACTGTAAATCACCGTATAAGTTGAGTCGGTCATTCAGCTGGTAATTCAGTTTAGAAAACATATTGAAGTCAGACTTTTTCGACTCACTTTCATAAAAGCGCTCGCCAAAATCAGCAGTACTGGCAAATTGTGCCCAAATGATCTCTCCAAAGTGATCGCCTATGTATTCATTGTAAGCCCCACCAACATTGAACTGTACTTTTTCGCTATCATAATTCAAACCGTAGGTAATGCCGTAAAAGTCATTGTCCAACCATCTTCTTCGAATTAAATCGGTACTAGAAATGGTAGTTCCACCAACATTGACGTTCGGTAGTGCATAATCTTCGAAGTCTTGATCATTTTTGAATTCTTCGAAAAACCCAGCACCCTTAGTATAATGGAGCGAACTGTTCAAACTCCAACTTGTGGCCAAGTCTTGCGAGTAGTGCAATTGATAGTTGTCTTGGCCGTAGTCGTCTACTTGATTCTCATACTGGTAGAAGTTATAAGTTCTACCTGCGTTTCTAAGGTTGTCAGCTTGCTCAGGCGTAAAACCATTGTTTGCGATTACCGCTTCAATTCCTGCTTCATCGTTTCTAAGTTTTGCTTCAGGAGTACCATACCAACTTTGGTAGGTGCGCTCTTTACCAGCAAACGTGATGAATTTTAGAATCGACTTTTTACCATAATAACCTGCTGATAAATAGTAGGAATTCAAATCACTTGACGCTCGGTCAATAAATCCATCTGATGATATTTGGGAAAGGCGTCCTTCAAAAGCAAATCGATCATTCAATAAACCTGTCTTATAAACCGCATTGAATTTCTGGGTATTGAATGAACCAAAAGTGGTGTTAATACTTGCCTCTGGCTCTTGACTCAGTCCACTGGTAAGAATGTTAATGGATCCACCGAAAGCGCCAGCGCCATTGGTGGAAGTACCCACTCCTCTTTGTACTTGAATATTATCAGTTGAGGTAGCTAGATCGGGCATATTCACCCAAAAGACACCTTGTGATTCAGAGTCGTTAACTGGAATCCCATTGATGGTCACGTTGATTCTTGAGGCATCGCTACCACGAATCCTAAGGCCTGTGTAGCCAATTCCCGCTCCAGCATCAGAGGTTACTACCACTGATGGAGTCCAATTGAGTAGGAAAGGAAGGTCTTGCCCTAAATTTTGATCGGCAATGTCATCTTTGCTCAATTCAGTAAAAGTGGTAGGTGTGTTCTCATTTGCTCGAGTACCCATGACGATTATCTCCTCTAAGCGAATCAAATCACTCTTTAGCCTGAAATCAATGACTAAGTCGTCCTTCACTTCAACCCGCTTTCTAAAGGTAGTGTAACCCACCATAGAAACTTCAATCAAGTAAGTGCCTTCACTGATTTTTTGCAGTTGAAACTCACCTTCGTCATTAGTCCCATCGCCTTGATTTAAGCTGGCAATGAAAACATTTGCTCCAGTAATCGATTCGCCAGTAGCATCATCAAGTACCTTTCCTTTTAGAGTGTATTGCGCAAATACACCTGTTGTTGTTAGCCACATGGCCAACAGCATTACTAATTTTTGCATTGTATTTATTAAATGGTTCACAAACTGGGAAACTAGGGGAAGTTTCCCTTTTCCATGTTTACCATACCTCCCTTCGGCAGCATTACCTGCATCAGGTTCAATGGGTATAATCTCAGCCCGTATTTATTAAGGCACCCCTAACTAAGCCGCAAAGGTAATAGAGTTTTTAATTATAACAAGGCGCTTACCTTCCTCTTGGCATATTCTATTCTTTCTTCAGAATTACCCTGGACTACAGCGAACTGCTGCCCCTTTTTCATCAAAAGCTGGTAATAAATATCGAAGAAATAAGGGCGTTCTTCAGGGTTTTCGCGCAGCTCGTCTTGTTCATAGGGAATGTCGAAAAAGGTAAGGAAGTAGAAGTCGTAGTAGTGCGTTTCTATTTGGTTCAAAATCCAAGGATCGCAATCGCCATATTTGTGTTCGCTCCAAACTTTGATCACCTGTAGGTCGGTATCGCAAAAAAGAAAGTTGTTCGCTTTTTTAGCCATGTCATGCTCTGCTTTTAGTTGCCCTTTGGCAATCTCTAAAAGATCAGATTGTACATAAGGCCTGTCTAATTTATTTAAGAATTCACGCGCATATTCGGGTACCCAAACAGTGTTGAAATGTGATGCCAACTCTTTTGTTATTGTAGTTTTGCCTGTGCTTTCAGGGCCAATCACAGCAATTTTAATCATAGGTAACTTTTTGTTTAAGCATGGTTTTGCGCCAAGCGATATAGCCAGCTATTGCCATTCCTATGTACAGAAAATAGAGTAATGAATAGAAATAAAGGTCTTTATGAAAATAGACACCCGCAGCAATTATATCTACAGCGAACCAATAATACCAGTTTTCGATTTTCTTTCTGGCGGTGAGCCACATGCCCGTTACGCTGAGTATAGAAGTTGTACTGTCCCAATAAGGCAAGGCAGCGGGCTCAATTCCATCAATTAAATCAGGCAAGTTGATCAAGAATTGAGCAAAAACAATAATGCCTGTGATGGTCAAAAGCAAAGCAGTGATGTTGTGTTTAACTGGAAGGGTAGTGATTTTTAAGTCAGGTGTTTGACGCTTACTTTTTCGGCTCCAAAAAATCCAACCGTATATGTTGAGCACCAAGAAGAAAATATGCAGTAGGAAGTCGCCATACAATCTTGCCTCCCAGAAAACAACGAATGAAACAATAACATAGGCAATACCTGCGGGCCACGTCCAAATACTTTCTCTGATGAGGAAAACCACCGCTAAAATCCCAAAAAATAGTCCTGAAAGTTCCCATGTGCTGATTTGTTCCGCATAGGAAATTACGTCTTGCCAAATGTCATTGAGGTGCATTGTTCCAAAGATATAATTTTGTGGTATATTTCAATGTTAGATTTTACGAGATGGAGATGTTAAAAGGAATATTAATGTTGGTTTTGCTTTTGGTGATTTTTCCTTTGGCGACAAAAGGACAAGAGCAAGAATATAATTTAGAAACAGAAAGTGTTTCTGATTACGTAGAAAAAATACTGAACGGGCCCATTAATAAAGAAGGGTTCAAAATTATGCCCTATAAATTGTGGTTTAATACGAATTACAAAACCTATCGACTTGATTTTGATGCGCTTAAGGACATCAAGAAAAGGAAGCTAAAGGACCTGAAAATTATAGCTTTTATGGGTACGTGGTGTCATGATAGCAACCGAGAAATACCTAGACTGATGCGAGTTTTAGATGAATTAGGCATGGGAGAACAGCTTGAACTTTATGCATTAGACGTTGACAAAACAAGTGTGAAAGGAAAGGAAAAAGGCTTCGATATAGAAAAGACACCAACGATAATTTTTTACATCAACGACCAAGAAGTAGCTAGGGTGACCGAAGAGCCTGAAGGATCTTTTGAAAAGGAATTGGTGAGAATCTCTAATTGATTTATGCTTACCGATCAGCGTCACCTATTTAATCTTTCAGATGACATTACCTATCTGAATTGTAGTTACATGTCACCCATGCTTAAGTCTGTAGCAGAAATTGGAGTGAGGGCTATTTATGGTAAAGATGATCCAACTACGATTAAGCCAGAACATTTCTTTTCAAACACCCAGAATTTACGGAAGGAGTACGCCCAACTTTTAAACATCAAAAATCCTGATGCTTGTGCCATTGTCCCCTCGGTCTCTTACGCCATGGCCAATGTAGCGAAGAACCTAAAAGCTGGGAAAGGAGATAATATTATTTTGGCTGATGAGCAGTTCCCGAGTAATGTATATGCTTGGAAGACATTAGAAAAAGAAAAAGGAGTGAAGCTGAATTTGGTAGCCGCACCAAAAGCCAATGAAGGGCGAGGGAAGCTTTGGAATGAGAGAATATTAGAAGCAATCAATGCTCAAACTAAAATGGTTACGATTGGGCATGTACATTGGGCAGATGGTACCAAATTCGATCTAAAAAAGATTAGAGAAAGAACTCGTGATGTAGGTGCCTTGCTCGTAATAGATGGAACTCAATCCATTGGCGCCTTACCCTTCGATGTGCAAGAGATTCAACCAGATGCAGTAGCCACTTCGGGTTATAAGTGGTTAATGGGACCATATTCCATTGGGATGGCCTATTATGGAGAGTATTTTTCTGACGGTACTCCTTTTGAAAACAGCTGGATGAATCGATTAGACAGTGAGAATTTTGCAAACCTGGTCAACTATCAAGAGGAGTATCAACCGGGCTCTATTCGCTACGAAATGGGCGAAAGTGCCAACTTCATTCTAACCCCTATGTTGACCGAAGCATTGAAACAAGTCAATGCTTGGGGTCCTAACGAGATTCAAAGCTATTGTAAATCAATTAGTCACGAAATTCAAAATGAATTAGTGTCCTTGGGTTTTCAAATAGAATCACCCGAGTATCGATCAGAGCATCTTTTTGGTTTGAGGTTACCCTCACACCTAGATTTAGACCAGGTAAAGCAACGCTTGGCGGAAGAAAGGGTCTATGTATCTGTCCGTGGCACCTCAATTCGAGTTTCACCTCATTTATACAATCAAAAGACCGATTTTGAGCGTCTTTATGATGTGCTAAAATCCTGTTCGAATACTTAAAGCAAGTCACCACTTATTCAAAGTTACAGATAGGTCGCGTTGAATGGTAATTACTTTTTTTGGCGGAGAATAGTGACTATAAAATGCTTGCTTCCGTAAGCATACTGAGGAGCTAGTGATTGAAAATAGTGCTTATGAAAACTTAGGCTAAAGCTTCAATTTTAGGGAATGCGCTGTTGTGCATAAGGCGCCTTGTGACGATAGGAAGACATAAAAAGTGCTTGTTTTGTGCAATCGGTTGCTTGACTAATTGGAAAGTCAGGAATATTCTACTCGTTTTAATTCACATATTATGCTCTGATTTACGGCTCAATCACTTTTTACGAGATGAGGTACATTCGTTTCGAGTTTGGGGAATCGCTTAAAAAGCATTTAAAGACCCTTTGGACAAATTTAATATGAAGGAAGTAGCGCTTGGAATCGATATTGGTGGTACAAACACTAAGTATGGGTTGACTGATGTTCAAGGTAATATTCTAATGGAAGGTACGATGCCTACCTCCGAACATCGTGAGGTGAAATCGTTTATGGATGCTTTAAGCAAGGCCATTTACTCAAAGCTTGATAAAATAGCCGAACCTTTCGAAATCAAAGGGGTCGGCATTGGAGCACCTAATGGTAATTATTACAAAGGCACAATAGAACACGCACCCAATCTACATTGGAAGGGCATCGTGCCTTTTGTAGATATGTTTCAAGAGTATTTCGATTTACCGATGGTATTGACGAACGATGCCAATGCCGCAGCCATTGGCGAAAAGGTATTCGGTGGTGCGAAAGACTTGAATGACTTTATTGTTATTACGCTGGGCACTGGTTTAGGGAGCGGATTTGTTACTCGTGGTAAACTGATCTACGGTCATGATGGCTTGGCAGGAGAAATGGGTCATACCAATGTTTATCCTGATGGTAGAGAGTGTAACTGTGGTAAAAGAGGTTGTTTAGAAACCTATGCTTCGGCTTCGGGGATTGTAAGGACGGCTTTCAAGTTAATGGCCACCAATAAAACTGAAACACCGCTCAGAGATTATGATTTTAGAAATTTATCATCTAAAACCATAACTCAATTGGCTTTGGCTGGTGATCCAATTGCATTAGAGGCGTACGATTATACCGCTGATATTTTAGGGCTGAAATTAGCCGATGCAGCAGCCATCACTAGCCCGAAGAAAATATTTTTGTTCGGTGGACTGGCCAAAGCAGGCGATATCCTGGTGGAGGCGACTAGAAAATACTTTAATGAATACCTTTATCCTGGCCTCAAGGGGAAAATTGACATCGAGCTTTCTTCTTTAATGGATAAAAATGCTGCAATTTTGGGATCAAGTGCTTTGGTCTGGAGCGAAATCGTGAAAAGCGAATTCATTGTTGTTCCTCAACAAGCCAAGGTCGTATAATAAAAAATGTCTTCACATCATATTGTCCGTGACGAGCAGGAACCTGCGCTATTAATTGACGATCCTCATGCATTGACTTTAGAGGAGGTAGAACAATTATTAGAATGGAGTCCTACGGTGATTGTAACTCAAAGGGCCCTAACGGAAGTTTTGAAATGGGGTATTAAAATCGATGTGGTTGTTGCCAATATTCATGACTTAGCATTATTAAAACCTGCGTTAACGGAGCAATCTCCCGTTCAGCTTTTAGGCTTCGAAGATTCAGATTTGCTGGCCTGTGCCTATATATTCTTATTAGACAATAATAATCCAGCGGTCAATGTAATGGCTGATATTTATCAATCAACAGTATTCGATACAGTACGAGATTTCTCTAAAACTATTGACAGTTTAGTTTTTGCACTTCATCAAAAGTGGACTTTTGTGAAAACAGGTACTTATCAAAAGTGGGTAACGATTGGTCATCATTTTGGGATTCATCCACTCGTGTCTAATACCTATTTTAAGTCCGAAGGCTTTTATGGCGATTGGGAAGATGAAATGTTCCTAGAACCGATAGAGCTAACTTCTGAAATCTCAGGTAAAATTAAACTAATGACCAACCAAAAGCCTTTTTGGATTGTAGAATCCGTTGCTACCGATGTCTATAAATAGCAACAGCCAACTTTTGAGCTGGCTGTGTCCTGTGTGAATTGTATTAACCACAATTATAAAAGCGATTTTGGGAATTGTATTCTTACTTTGGAATTAACGGGTTCTTGATCCTTAAGGGCTGGGTTCCATCCATAAAGCCGAGAGATTTTTATGAGGTTATCATTGATTTGCTTCATAAGACCATAAAGCTGTTTTTGTTTTATGTTCTCATCAGGTAGGTCAGTAATGAGATTAACCATCGATATATTACCAGAATTAGAAATTAAGAATTCAAACTCTATTTTCTCTG
>JBLIES010000139.1:0-9661 GCA_047633135.1 Roseivirga sp. | reverse complement strand
GACTATAACTCTGAATTGACTTCTTGGTTGCATTCCTTCACCCCTGCCATCAACTCCTATTTCACTAATGATTTAGGCTACAAGACTGACATTAAATACAATATGTTTGGACCGGTAAACCCTTGGGATAGATCAGGTGACAATACAGGTGAAAACCTAAGAGAAGCCATGGCGATGAATCCTTATTTGAATGTAATGACCCAAAGTGGTTATTACGATGGTGCCACCACCTATTTCAATGCCAAATACAACATGTGGCATTTAGACCCGAGTGGCAAGTTGAAAGAAAGAATGAGTTTTAAAGGCTATCGCAGCGGTCACATGATGTACCTCCGTGCAGAAGACCTTGCCAAATCAAACGAAGATATTCGAATCTTTATTCAAAACTCTCTGCCTCCAGCCGGTACGCCTGCGAAGTATTAAGCGTACATCCGTTCAACAAGAAAGCCTGATGCTATGATAGCATCAGGCTTTCTTGTTTTAGTTCTGAAATACAATCTATTTGATAGCCGCCAAACTCAGCTTAGCACCTTCAAAATCTGGGTTTAAGGTAAGAGCCGCTGTAAAAAATGCTTTTGCAGCTTCTGAGTTACCTTCCTCAAGCGCCACCAAACCTTCTAGGTTTTTAAGAGCCGCTGCAAATTTGACCTCTTGGGTAGTGCCATCCTGCTTTGTGATAACAATTTCATCGTCTTCTTTCACTTTCGTAATAAGAATAGCAACATTATTCTTCGACTCATTATAGCGCTTGAGCGCATATTGTAAATACGATATCTGATAAAGAATATTATTGTTATCCGTCTGAAGCCACATTTCTTGATAGTACTCAAGAGACTTATCATACAGTCTCAACTGCTCGTAACTCAAAGCGGCAACCTCTAAGGCTAATATATTGCCTGGGTATTTCTTCAAAAAATCCATGGCCACTAATGCGCTCGATGTGTACTTTCTATTATTATAATAAAACTCGGTCAATGAACGCATCACTGAAGAGTCATATGGACTCAAAACAATCATATCATAAAGCGCATTTTTTTGAACTTCAACATCATTGTAAAGTTGAGCTTGATTATAAATCGCACGCGCCTTCGCGTATTCATTAGACAAGTATGTACTGTCTTGGGCGAATGAAATTGTCGAAAAAAACATCACGACTACGATCATCCAATACTTCATTTTTTTCATTTTATGGTCTGTTCAAATTAATTCAATTATCAACAACTTTGAGTTGCCTGTCCTTGCCTATTTTCAGTAAGAACGCAAAGGCTTGGTCGTACTCATTTTCTATAAACCCTTCTAAAACAGCTTCTTTTAAAGCCTCTTTCATTTCACCCACTATCCTTCCTGGAGGTAAATTAAAAGTAGCCATTATCAGCTCTCCTGTAATTACGGGTTGAAAGTTACGAATTTTATCTTTCTCCTCTACTTCCCTCATCCGTTCTTCCACCAGATCGAAATTCTTTAAAAACCGCTCTACTTTATTTTGGTTTTTAGAGGTAATATCAGCCCTGCACAGCTTCATTAAATCATCAGTATCATCTCCCGCTTCATACAAGACCCTTCGCACAGCGGCATCTGTAATCTGAACTTTCGACAAGGCAATTGGCCTCAGGTGTAAACGTACTAATTTCTGAACCTTTTTCATTTCAGACCCCAAAGGCAACTTTAAACGCCTAAAAATTGAAGGTGTCATTCTTGCTCCTCTATCCTCGTGCCCATGGAAAGTCCATCCTGTTTTCTTGTTAAATCGTTTTGTTGCTGGCTTTGCAATGTCATGTAGAATAGCGGACCACCTTACCCAAAGATCATCAGTGCTCTCGCAGATATTATCCAACACTTGGAGCGTGTGGTAAAAATTATCTTTATGCGATTTATCTTGAAACGTTTGAACCCCCTGAAGGGCAACCATCTCTGGGAAAAACTTCTTTAATAATCCAGAAAAGAACAAGAGCTTAAATCCATATGAAGGCTTCTCGCACATTATAATTTTATTCAACTCTACGATTATTCTTTCGCCAGAAACGATCTCAATTCTATCAGCCATTCCAGTAATGGCTTCAAAAGTATCTGCTTCAATGTCAAAGTTTAACTGGGTGGCAAAACGAATTGCCCTCATCATTCTAAGCGGGTCGTCAGAAAATGTAACTTGAGGATCTAAGGGAGTTCTTATTACTCTTTCCTTTAAGTCGTTTACACCATTAAATGGATCTACGAGTTCGCCATAGTTTTCTTGATTTAAAGAAATCGCCATTGCATTAATGGTAAAATCACGCCTGTTCTGATCATCCTCTAAGGTCCCATCCTCCACTATGGGCTTCCGGGACTCCCTGCTGTATGATTCCTTTCTAGCGCCAACAAATTCAAGTTCTAGCTCCCCATTTTTAATCATGGCGGTGCCAAAAGACTTGAAAACACTCAGGGGCAAATGAGTACCTAATTTTTCATGAACGGCCTCAGCCAATTTTATTCCGGGACCAATGCAGACAAAGTCAATGTCTTTTGATTCCCTTTTCAAAAGCAAATCACGTACATATCCACCCACCACATAACTTTCTAAGTTTTGCTCTTTGGCAACTTCACGCAGTTGCTGAAAGATTGGCGCATTTAAAGAGTTCGACAAATTCATTCTAAAGCCTTGTTAAAAAGGTGAGCGAAGTTACTGCTAATTCAAAAGGCTGCAAAAATATCCGACCTTGTTTATTAAACATGCGTGATGATAAACTGAATAAATAAAACATCTCTTTACGAAGAATATGAAGCTGAAAACTCAAAACCTAAAGTCTCACCCGTCAGCAAGTTGAAAATTAGCCACCAAACTTTCTTCGGTTAGCGACCAAGTCAGAGGAATTGTATTACCTTTACGCCCCATAAGTTGTTCCCAGAATTCTCTTACTTATGGCCTCTACAAAATACATATTCGTCACAGGTGGCGTTACCTCTTCTTTAGGAAAGGGTATTATTGCCGCCTCACTAGGTAACCTCCTCATGGCGAGAGGCTATCGTGTCACTATCCAAAAATTCGATCCTTACATCAACATAGACCCAGGCACCCTGAATCCTTACGAGCATGGCGAATGTTATGTCACAGACGATGGTGCTGAAACTGACCTCGACCTTGGCCATTATGAAAGATTTCTGAATGTAAGAACCTCACAGGCAAACAATGTGACTACTGGGAAAATCTATAACACTGTAATTACCAAAGAGAGAAGGGGTGATTATTTGGGTAAAACCGTTCAGGTGATCCCCCACATTACAGATGAAATTAAAAATAATTTCTACCGTTTGGGTGAAACAGGAGACTACGATATTGTGATCACAGAGATTGGTGGCTGTGTTGGTGACATAGAATCACTCCCATTTATTGAAGCGGTTCGTCAGGCTAAATGGGACTTAGGAGAAAGCAATTTCTTGGTAATCCACCTCACCTTGATTCCTTACTTAGCGGCAGCAAAAGAACTTAAAACCAAGCCAACACAGCATTCGGTGAAACAGTTACTAGAAGCGGGTATCCAACCTGATATTCTTGTTTGTAGGTCTGAAAAGCCTTTACCAGCAGAAATCAGGAGAAAACTTTCTTTGTTCTGTAATGTTCAGTTGAACTGCGTGATTGAAGCGCTCGATGCAGGAACCATTTATGATGTTCCGCTCTTAATGCGCAAAGAAAAATTAGACGAAAGAGTTTTAACCAAATTAAAACTAGCCCATAAGGAGCCTCCTCATATTGATGAATGGAGGACTTTTTTGAGCAAGCTCAAAAACCCCACCAACGAAATCAGTGTAGGCTTAGTCGGTAAATACGTAGAGTTACCAGATGCCTACAAGTCAATAGCGGAATCGTTTATTCATGCTGGGGCTCATTTAGAATGTAAGGTGAATATTCAGTGGATATCTTCCGAAACCATTACAGAAAAGTCCGTTAAACGTATATTGTCAGACCTAGACGGTGTACTCGTTGCGCCTGGTTTCGGTGAGAGAGGAATTGAAGGTAAAATTGAGGCTATTCGTTATGTCCGCGAAAATAATATCCCTTTCTTTGGCATTTGTTTGGGAATGCAATGTGCCGTGGTTGAATTCGCTCGTAATGTTTTAGGGTTTGAGGATGCCGCTTCTGCAGAAATCAACAAAGAAACGACCAATCCCGTAATCGACTTGATGGAAGATCAAAAGAAGATTACAGATTATGGTGGAACAATGAGGTTAGGGGCCTATCAGTGTGAATTGAAAAAGGGTTCAAAAGCCTACAGTGCCTATAAGGAATCAGTTATTGAAGAAAGGCATCGCCATAGATACGAGTTTAACAATAAGTACCTCAAGGAAATGGAAACTGCTGGTTTAAAAGCCACAGGGATCAACCCCAACGCGAAGCTGGTAGAGATTGTTGAATTGGATAATCATCCATATTTCATTGGAACTCAGTTTCACCCAGAATTAAAAAGCACCGTAATGAGCCCACACCCTTTATTTGTGAGCTTTATTGATGCAATGGTAAAGAATAAAAAGATTTAAGTTTTAGATAATTAGAAAATGGATAAGAATCAGATGATCGGTCTGGGTTTAATGGCTGCGTTATTAATAACGTATGCTGTTCTTTTCAAACCCGATGTAACCGATGAAGATTTAGCAACGCCTGTTCAAACAGAACAAACTACACCTAGTAACCAGTCGACTGCGATTCAAAATTCACCCAACGGGAATAATAGTCCTGATAGCAATGTCGACTATGATGAGCAATATGGTGTTTTCGCTGCTGGTGCTAAAGGAGAAGCCAAAGACCTGGTAATTGAAAATGATGTAGCCAAATTTACTTTCAATTCTAAAGGTGGATTGATCAAAGGGGTTGAACTAAAAGAATTCACCACCTGGGACAAAAGGCCACTGATTCTTTTTGATGAAAACACTAGCAAGCAAGCTTTGGTCATTCAAACTACCCAAGGCAATATCAACTTAGCTGATTTGTATTTCAACTCTAGCCAAAGTAGCAAAACCATTATCAAGGGAGACACCCTAAAATTTGTTTATCGTTTAGATTTGGGAAATAGTAACTCTATTGTTCAAACCTACACTTTAGCGGGTGGCTCTTATGTAATTGGTTACGATATTAAGATAAATGGCCTCAATAATGTCATTCTAGGCGATGAACTAAGTTTAGTTTGGTCGAATGAAATGAAACGCTTCGAGAAAAATTTAGATGACTCGAGAATCAAAACGACCATCAAGTACTATACCGTAGCCGAAGATGTAGATGAACTAAGTGCGACAAGCACAGACACTCAACAAGAACAAATCAACGAGCCTATTAAATGGTTAACCTTCGATCAAAAGTTCTTCAATGCTGGTATCATTTCAGAAAATGGATTTACCACTGCCGACTTATTAACGCAAGTCCCTGCTTCAGATACTTTGATTGTAAAAGGTGGGCAAATGAAGCTCGGTATTCCTATGACCGACTTGTATGCTGGTGGGCAATTTCAATACTACTTCGGACCGAACGATTTTAAAATACTTAAGAACGTAACCGAGGCTTATGAAGAAAACATCAACCTAGGTTACTTTTTTGTTAGCTGGGTAAACAAATACATCATTATCAACTTGTTTCATTTTCTGCAAGGCTACATTTCTAACTATGGCGTGATCATTATGATCATTGTGTTGATTATTAAGCTGGCGCTGTTCCCTCTTTCGAGAAAGTCGTACCTATCAATGGCAAAAATGAAGGTGTTAAAACCTGAAATTGATGCGATGAAAGAAAAGAATGGTGGTGATGCACAGAAGACGCAGCAGGACTCAATGAAGCTCTATCGCGAAGTAGGTGTAAATCCAATTAGTGGTTGTATTCCTGTGGTGCTTCAGATGCCGATATTATTTGCCATGTTCTTCTTCTTCCCTAACTCTATCGAGCTAAGAGGAGAATCCTTCCTATGGGCAACTGACCTTTCGACTTATGATGTCTTGTTTTACTTACCATTCAATATTCCATTCTATGGATCGCATGTGAGTGGGTTTACACTCTTAATGACGATGTCAACGATTTTGTATACATGGTCTAACAATCAGGTAAGCACGGTACAAGGCCCTATGAAAACCATTGGGTATGTTATGCCACTCGTTTTCATGTTTGTATTGAACTCTTATTCTTCAGGATTGAGCTTTTATTACTTCGTATCTAACATTATCACCTTTGGTCAGCAAATGCTCATCAGGAAGTTTGTAGACGAAGATAAGATTCTCGCTACCTTGGAAGAGAACAAAAAGAAAAATGCGAATAAGGGTAAATCTAAATTTCAGCAAAGGCTAGAAGATGCCATGAAGGCCAGCCAAGCGTCTAAAAAGACGAAAGAAATTAAAAAGAAATAACAAAAGGGAGCATTGCCTCCCTTTTGATTTCCCCCTAAAGACAACGCTCCCAGCCCTTTATTAATTCTTCCCAGATTGATCATTTCAAATGGTAAAGCGGTCTCAATTCTTTCAATGATTCTTATATCTTTGTGGATAGTTATGGAGAAGTTTTTATTTGTATGTCCTCAAAAAAAGGACATGCAGAAGTCTTCAAAAGCTTGACTATTGCCTTCAAGCCTTTTGCCTTGAAAACCGAAACTGAAGTGATCATCATTTTTATACTAACAAATGGGTAAAATTATTTCTATAGCAAACCAAAAAGGAGGGGTAGGTAAAACAACCACTGCCATGAATCTTGCGGCTAGTTTGGCTGTATTAGAATACAAAACCTTGGTGGTAGATGCAGACCCACAAGCCAATACAACTTCTGGCCTAGGGCACAACCCTAGAGAAATCACAAAAAGTATCTATGAATGCATGGTGGGTAAAGAAGCCATCAAGGATTGCATTATAAATACAGAAATCAATTTTTTAGACCTTCTCCCCTCTCATATTAATTTAGTTGGAGCCGAAATAGAAATGGTCAGCATGCATAAGCGCGAGGAGAAAATGCGCGATGTTCTGGCAGAGATTAAAAACAATTACGACTTTATTCTTATTGACTGTGCCCCTTCACTAGGCTTGATCACAATCAATTCATTGACTGCTTCGGACTCAGTAATCATTCCTGTTCAGTGCGAGTACTTTGCGCTAGAGGGCTTGGGTAAATTATTGAATACCATCACAATTATTCAGAAACGTTTGAATGCTAGTCTCGAAATTGAAGGCATACTTTTAACCATGTATGACGTAAGACTCAGGCTTTCCAATCAAGTGGTAGACGAAGTCCATACACATTTTAAAAGCATGGTTTTTGAAACGATCATCCCGAGGAATGTAAAGCTGAGCGAGTCTCCAAGTTTTGGATTGCCCGCAATCCTACACGATGCGGAGAGTAAAGGAGCGTTATCTTACCTCAGCCTTGCGAAAGAGGTAGGCGATCGATTAAAAATAGAAACCAAATGATAAGTCTTTTTTGGTGCTGAAGGCAATTCAACCAAAAATCTACTGTTCATTATTTAGATAAAAGCATATGGCGGCAAAAGCACCAAGAAAGGTAAGTGTATTGGGAAGAGGTTTAGGTGCTCTTTTAGAAGACTCTAACTCTGAAAGAAACAGTAACCTAGAAACATCGCAATTCGGAAACATGAACGCGATTCTGCTTACGCAAATCGAAGTAAATCCTTTCCAACCAAGAACACATTTCGACAGAATAGCTTTAGAGGAGCTAGCAGACTCCATTAAAGTACAAGGCATTATTCAGCCTATTACGGTACGGCAATTAGGCGATGGAGAATATCAGCTTATCTCTGGAGAAAGAAGATTCCAAGCTTCTAAAATAGCTGGGCTCAAGAGCATTCCTGCGTATATCAGAACTGCCAATGACCAGCAAATGCTGGAAATGGCAATCATTGAGAACATCCAAAGAGAGAATCTTAATGCCTTAGAGATTGCATTGAGTTATCAACGGTTACTTTCTGAATGCAAAATTAAACAAGAAGAACTTGGCGAACGAGTTGGCAAAAACCGAACTACGGTAAATAACTACCTAAGACTACTCAAGCTTCCACCAGATATTCAGGCAGGTTTGCGCGACAATAAAATCTCGATGGGCCATGCTCGTGCTTTAATCAATATCGAAGACATAGATAAACAACTTCATATCTATAAAAAAGCCATTGAAGAAGACCTTTCTGTAAGGAAAGTTGAACAATTGGTACGCGATTTGATGAATCCCGAAGAGCCAAAAGCCAAGCCAGAGAAAGGTGAACACAAGCACAGAACTTATGAAGTGCAGCAAATTCAGCAAAAACTCTCTTCACATTTTGGGACTAGGGTTAATATGAAGGCAGATGGGCAGTTTAGAGGCGAAATAAAAATACCATTTGTTTCTACAGAGGATTTGAACCGTATTTTAGAGATCATTGATTTATAATGTTGAAGTATTTTCTATCATTTAGTTTGATATTCTTGGCTTTGAGCATTCATGCTCAAGATAAAAAAGTAATATCCAACAATTTGCTTTTAACAGGAGATACCGTTCAACCGCAAGAACTAAAAAAGGAATATGACCCTAGAAGGGCTTCTACTCTCTCTGCAATTTTTCCTGGGCTAGGCCAGATTTATAACGACAGCTGGTGGAAGGCACCCATCATTTACACGGGGATGGGCTTTGCTGTGTACTTTATTGACTATAATAACGATCAAAGAAAAATTTTTACCAAACTAGCGGAAGATCTATTAGTGCAAAAGGCCAGTGGAGTGGCCATTAATGAAAACGCTTTGAGAGTAGCCCGCAGAGGTGCAGATATTTGGCGTAAAAATAGAGATTTAGTCTTTCTTACCATGATAGGAGTCTATGGCCTCAACATTATAGATGCATCAATTGAAGCACATTTGAAGGGCTTCAATGTAAGCGATAATCTCGCCACTTTCAAACCAAAAATAGGCGTAATTAATAACGGAGCGCCATATATCGGCATAGGTTTAACCATCCCAATCAGATCGAGATGAACATTCTTTTATTAGGTTATGGAAAAATGGGTCAAATGATAGCACATTTGGCCTTAGGTAGAAATCATACCATTGCAGCGAAAATCAACATTGATAACTTAGCTGAACTAGAAAGTCTAGATACCTCAAAAATAGATGTTGCCATTGATTTTAGTCAGCCACATGCTGCTCCGAACAATATCAAATGGTGTATTGATCATGGAATCCCCGTGGCCGTAGGTACCACTGGTTGGTTAGATCAAAAACCTGAAATTGAGGCTTATTGCAAGGCTAATGGCGGTACTTATCTTTTCGCTTCGAACTTTAGTATAGGCGTAAATATCTTCTTCAAAGTCAATCAGTTTTTGGCTAAGCTGATGAATGGCCAAGCTGACTATGATGTAGCCATGAAGGAAATTCATCACACGCATAAGCTAGATGCACCAAGCGGCACAGCGATTACCTTAGCACAAGGCATTCTCGATAATGTAGATCGAAAAGAAAAGTGGATCAACTCCCCTGCTGATCAACCCAATGAGCTTTCGATTATTTCAGAAAGAGTTGACCCTGCACCAGGAACACATTCCATTTACTACGACTCTAAAGTTGATTCTATAGAAATTACCCACACTGCACATTCCCGTGAAGGTTTTGCGATGGGTGCTTTACTCGTTGCTGAATGGCTTTCAAGCCAAAGTGGTGTAAAGAGCATGGATGATTTTTTGAAGTT
>JBLIES010000138.1:0-9675 GCA_047633135.1 Roseivirga sp. | reverse complement strand
CTCTTTGAAGGAGACAGTATTTTAGTCAATGGTTTGGACTTTCAATGGGACCTTTCCCAAATCAATAAAACCAAATTCCATATCCTGAAAGATAATAAGTCCTTCAATGCTGAGATTATTTCCTTCGACAAAGTTGAAAAAATTGTTGAGATCAAAATCAATAATCAGATCTATAAAGCCAATGTCAAAGATAAAATGGATCAGTTACTACAGAAAATGGGAATCAACAATTTACCCTCTACGGTAATTTCTGACGTGAAAGCCCCAATGCCTGGCTTGATACATGAAATTTCTGTTCAGCTAGGTCAAGAAATCAAGAAGGGTGATCCATTGATGGTGTTGGAGGCAATGAAAATGGAAAACGTTCTAAAATCACCTGGTGACGGAATGGTTAAGAGTATAGAGGTAGCTGTAGGATCAAGCGTTGAAAAAAATCAAATTCTGATAAAATTTTAATCATATCAAAAGAATGAAATACAAGAGGATTGTTCTGAAACTGAGTGGCGAAGCTCTTATGGGTAGTCAGCAATATGGTATTGACCCTGTGAGGTTAGATCAGTATGCTGAAGAAATTAAGACAATACACAATAAAGGAGTTGAAATAGCCATAGTCATCGGTGGAGGAAACATCTACCGAGGCGTTCAAGCTGAAGCCTCAGGAATTGATAGAGTCCAAGGCGATTACATGGGTATGTTGGCCACTGTTATCAATGCCATGGCGCTTCAAAGTACATTAGAAAAACATGATATGTTTACAAGACTAATGTCTGGCATTAAGATGGAAGCCGTATGTGAGCCATTCATCAGAAGAAGAGCTGTAAGGCATTTAGAAAAAGGGAGAATTGTTATTTTCGGTGCGGGTATTGGTAACCCCTATTTCACCACTGACTCAACCGCTAGTTTGAGAGCAATCGAAATAGAGGCTGATGTAGTCCTCAAAGGCACACGTGTTGATGGTGTTTATACAGCAGACCCAGAAAAGGACCCAACGGCAACAAGAATGACGCATATCTCTTTTGAAGAAGCGATTAGAGAAGGTTATAACGTTATGGACATGACGGCTTTTACACTTTGTCAAGAGAATAATGTACCGATTATTGTATTCGATATGAATAAGAAAGGCAATCTTCTAAATCTAATAGAAGGTAACGAAAACGTGGGAACTCTGATAAGCTAATTATAGAATGGAAGAACTAGAATTATACTTAGAAACAGCTAAAGAGATGATGGAGAAAGCCATTGTCCACACAAAGCAAGAGCTAGCAAAAATCAGAGCTGGCAAGGCAATGCCTAATATGCTAGATGTAATAAAGGTGGATTATTATGGTACTTCTACCCCCCTACAGCAAGTAGCTTCGGTTAACAGTCCAGACGCAAGAACACTTTTTGTTAAACCTTGGGAGAAATCAATGACTGGCGCAATTGAGAGAGCTATTCTTAACAGTGATTTAGGACTCAACCCTCAAAACGATGGTGAGCAAATCATCATCAATATCCCAATGCTGACCGAAGAGAGAAGGCGAGATTTAGTAAGACAATCAAAAGCAGTAACTGAAGATGGAAGGATTAGCATTCGTAGCGCAAGAAAAGATACTAATGATGAATTAAAGCAGCTTCAGAAAGATGGATTAGCTGAAGATGCCGTTAAATCAGCGGAGGACCAAGTTCAAGACCTCACCAACCTTTTTAATAAAAAACTGGACAGTCTATTCGCTCAAAAAGAGCAAGAGATCATGACTGTTTGATCACATTTACCTATCAAAAAGGAAAGGCATCTAATCGATGCCTTTCCTTTTTACTAAGACTTTCTCAATCAGAAATTGCTCAGAAGACAACACTTCAATTTCAGAGAAAAAATAGTCAGAGACATTTTCAGTGACTATACTTACACAACCCGCCTCAATGGCCGCATAATATTGAAATCCATCTTCGAAATCATGTGCCCTAGGATCAGCCAATGACTCTTTAACCGCATTTTCTGTAATTACAGCAATAGACAAATGTTTACACAATTCCTCTATCTTAGTTTTAGCCAACGCCTCACCTGACTTTTTTGAGGAAAAGTAAAAGGCAATTGCTAGGCATAAAGATGAGGTGTAGAGTTGAAATTCCTTATCATTCGCCAAACTCAACACCCTAGAGGAGTATAAAAAAAGAGGATATTCTTTGTTCAAGACAGAGACTAATACATTAGCATCTAAAAAAACCTTTTTCATTACTTCTTCTCATAGAAATCTGTCTTCGAAATTTTTCTTGGCTTAGTTCTGTATTCTGCCTCTCCCTCGGCCACTACAGAAATCCAATCCGCAATCGGTAAATCTTCGATGGAAGAATATTGATCAGAGGTGATCTGCCTCAACAAAAACTCAGTTAGCCTAGAAAGACTGATATTGTTCTTCTCGGCAAAGGCTTTGGCAGCATGAATTACTTCCTGATCGAAACTGAGTGTTACTTTTGCATCCATAGCCTTAAGTTATACGACAAACTTATTAAATCTATACGTAAAATAAATATAACTCCGCTAAATTTAGAAAACGAATTTCCAAAATTCTATTCGAAGTATACTGGTCAACAACTCACTACAATGAAATAGCAATTCACTCCCCCCTGATTTGACATGCCTCACAAACCAACTAATTATGCATCATGAACTATGTGATAAATTATATCATACGTATTTGCATAAGAAATAATTTTTTCTCCTGTTATTTTTCATACATTTAAAGATTAAATAAATATTAATGAAAGGGACAAACTTAGGTGAATTTGAAGAAGTGGTTTTACTCACCATTGCTTCGCTAATGTCCGATGCCTACAGCGTGGCCATTTGTGATGAGATAGAAAGGATTACAGAAAGGAAAATCACACTTGGTGTTGTTCATTCAGTGCTCAATAGGCTCGAAGAAAAAGGCTTTGTCAGCTCTCAATTAGGCGAAGCGACCAAGGTTCGTGGTGGCAGGAGAAAACGATACTTCGAAGTTACCCACGCAGGAAAAGCTACCCTTATGAAAGTAAAAGAGCAGAGGGATGAGCTTTGGAGTCTCATCCCAGAATTCAATTTAAAAATGATATGAAAGACGAAAAGGCTCCAAATCCTCCTCGACTTGCCGATAAATTTTTGGAGTGGTATTGCCGCTCCGAAGTTTTAGAAGACCTACAAGGAGACCTTTACGAGCACTTTGATAGAAATGTAACTCAAAAGGGAGTCAGAAAAGCGAGGGCAATTTATTGGTTAGATGTTCTCAAATTCTTTCGACTGTACACCATTAGAAAACTCAGAATT
Organism: Roseivirga sp.; assembly: GCA_047633135.1. Taxonomy (GTDB): domain Bacteria; phylum Bacteroidota; class Bacteroidia; order Cytophagales; family Cyclobacteriaceae; genus Roseivirga. The sequence goes on along the minus strand of JBLIES010000138.1, from coordinate 6,392 downwards.
TTTAACAACATAATGACGTTTATCATGTTCAAAAATTATTTTAAAACTTCGGTCAGGAGCATTGCCAGGAACAAGCTATTCTCTGCAATTAATGTTATTGGTTTAGCCATTAGCATGTCTATAGGGTTATTAATGATCGTCTTTATTTCAGAAGTATTCAGCTTCGATAAGTTTCATGAAAACGGAGACCGCATCTATCGGGTGAATAATATTTATCAAGAACAACTGGAGGACCCAACCCTTTTCGCGACTACATCTGTTATCATGGCTGAAAAAATCAAGGAGAGCATTCCTGGTGTAGAGTCGCAAGTGTTAATGACACGACACTTTGGTGGTGACGCTAAACTTGGTGACAAAGTTATTCCCTTAAATGGATTCTGGGCCACGGAGGAATTTGCTGATGTTTTCTCATTTGAGGTCCTTCGCGGAAACCCAAAAACCATGCTTTTTGAGCCAAACTCAATAGTACTCACGGACGAATCTGCAGAAAAAATATTCGGAGATACGGACCCTATGAATCAAACTTTTACTCTTAAACCAAACTACGGTGATGAAGAAATTTTTAAAGTCACTGGTATCATCAAAAAACCTCCTTACAACTCTCACTTTACCTTTCAGGCCCTAATTTCCTATTCTACTTACATGCATCAAAATGCAAAAGATGAAGAAGGTAAGCGATGGTATAATGCCTGGAATAACATGTGGATGAACTATGTGTATGTAAAGCTTGAACCCAACACGGATGTTGAGCATGTAAATCAACAGCTGATAGCGCTAGGTGAGCAAGAGAGCGAAAAACACGAACGCTTCACAATCACCTCTACCCTACAGCCCCTGTACGGAATGATGGCTGGTCCAGCTTTATCGAATAATATTGGACCATCGATAGGTGGTGAAATTATTTGGATTTTAGGTGCTCTTACTTTGGTGGTTTTACTGTCTGCTGGCTTCAATTATACTAACCTTTCTGTTGCCCGTTCATTAAAAAGGGCAAAAGAGGTGGGCGTAAGAAAGGTTATTGGTGCCACCAAAAGGCAAGTGTTTAACCAATTCATAATTGAGGCTACCGTTATTTCTGTTCTGTCTTTATTTCTAGCCTATTTCTTGTTTTTAGTCATCAAACCTTATTTCCTTGGTCTAGACCCAAGCATTGAGCGTAGCCTACACCTCGACATTACTGCTAAGCTATTTTTGTATTTTGTTTTATTCGCACTACTCGTTGGCCTACTCGCGGGGTTCTTTCCTGCCTTATTCTTGTCGAAACTACAGGCCATTCAAGCCCTTAAGAACACAGGCTCTACCAAATTATTCTCCAAAGTGAACATGAGAAAGGTGCTCATCGTGGTACAGTTCACGCTATCTATGGCATTTATCATCTCAGCAAGTATCGCTTACACACAATTTAAATATGCATTAGATTTCGATTTGGGCTTTAAAACTGAAAATGTGCTCAATGTGGAACTTCAGCAAAACGATTGGCAAAAAGTTGAAACTGCATTTGCCGCTATTCCTGACATTGAGGCAATATCAAAGTCGGCAATGATCCCCAGTGTAGGAAGTACATACCTCGTTGATTTTAAATACGGGAATGATTCTACGGAACTGTCTTACAATACAATTGACGAAAACTATATTGATTTGATGGGACATGAAATTATCGCTGGTGTTAATTTCAGTAAAAAAATAGCTGAAACGGAAGAATCCGAAATAGTTTTAAACGAAGAAGCGCTAAAACGTTTCAACCTGGGCACACCAAACGAGGCAATTGGAAAGCGCGTGTCAATAGAAGATCAAGTGGTCACAATAATAGGTGTAGTTAGAGACTTCCATTTTGATAAACTTGAACAAGGCATCAACAGCTTTGGGTTTCGAAACAATGTAGAGTCATTCTACTTTGCCAATCTAAAACTCAACACCACTGATTTACCTGCCACCATGGTTAAAATTGAAGAGGCTTGGAATGAGATAGATCCAGTGCACGCATTCAAGTCTCAGTTCTATGATGAAAATATTGAAATGGCTTATTCACAATACACTCTTATGGGTATGATTGTGGGTTTTCTAGCATTTGTCACCATATCTATTGCCGCCTTAGGCCTCTTGGGAATGGCGGTGTATACTGCTGAAACGCGAATGAAAGAAATAAGCATTAGAAAAGTACTTGGAGCAACAGAAGGAAGTCTCATCGGCTTATTGACTAGTGGCTTTATGTGGCTACTGATAATTTCCGCCACTTTGGCCATTCCCCTCACCTACTTTTTCTTCGAACAAACCATTCTTAATGGGATAGAAAATCGCGCACCCATCGGACCTTTAGAACTCTTTACAGGGGTGCTGATCATCTTTTCCATTGGGATAATCACCATTGGGTCACAAGTAAGAAAAGCTGCTAGGGCCAATCCTGCCCAGACTTTACGCAGCGAATAAGGCCGATTTAAAAATGTGTTGATTTGAAGATGCCTTTTCAAATCACCAAATCATTCTTTTTATCATTTCCTCTTCATTTAAGAATTTAATCTATACATTTGGTCTTCATTTAAGGAACTAATTATGAAAGGTACTTACTTAGGAGAGTTTCAGGAGATAGTCCTCCTCACCATTTTAGTACTAGATGCGAACGCCTATGGCATCACTATTCAAGATGAAATCGGAACTCGAACTGGCCGAGATGTCAGTCGAGGTGCATTACACACCGCACTCACCCGATTAGATGAAAAGGGATTCATTTCATCCGAATACGGGGGTGCAACGGCAGAGCGTGGCGGAAGAAGAAAACGATACTATCAGGTTACCAATTTGGGAAGAAGTGCGCTAGAAGAGGCCAAATCTCTGCGAGCCGATTTATGGAATAGTATACCCAAAATTGCTTTACAGAAAACTCAGGGCTAACCTATGGAACAAAAAGCTCCACGGTTTTGGACACGACTGCTGAAACTCTTCTGTAACGAGGATTTCTATGAAGAACTACAAGGTGACTTGGAAGAAGCTTTCTATACTAATGCAGAAAGTAAAGGTTCGAAAAGAGCCAAAGCCATTTATCGCAAAGAAGTATTGAAGATGCTCCGTCCATCTGTGATTAAAAAACCAAAAGCCTTGAACACGAGAATTAACACTTCTTTGTTCAAACTACACTTTGTGCTTACGCTAAGGAATATTCAGCGCAATAAGGTTTTCAGCCTTGTCAATATTTTTGGCTTGGCTGCTGCCTTAACTATTTGTCTGTTTTGTGTGAATATTATTTACACTGGTTTTCAGTATGATATCCACCATAAAGATGCTGACCGTATTTATAGGATCACAACAGATGTAGAAAGTCCAGTTAGTTCAATGCGCTTCGCCTCCTCTCCTTTTGCTTTAAAATGGAGAATGCCTAACATTCCTCAAGCTGAATCCTCAACCACCTTTTTATCCGGTTTGGGCTATTCGTTTAACGTTAAAGGGGAAGACATAAGTACCACTGGTTACGCAGTTGACCAAAATTTCTTATCCATATTTGATTTTAAAACCGTTGAGGGAAACCCAAATGACATCTTTAAAGATTTTTCTTCTATCATAATTACTGATGAAGCTGCCAAACGAATTTTTGGAGACGACAGCGCACTTGGTAAGCAAACAAAAAATGGATTTATCGTAAGAGCAGTGATTGAGTCTCCAGAGAAAATTTCACACCTAAAATTCGACTTTCTACATAACATAGAAGTTATGGGACGTAGCATGAGTGCTGATGAAATTAACACTCGACTGAACCGATGGGATAGTTATGAGCAAGGTCTCTATACATATTTCAAGTTGGCTCAAACTAGTGATATAACTGACTTCAACTCACAGTTAGCGGTACTCAATGGAGAAATGAATAAGGAGATGAATGATGCAAAGCAATACACAATGCAGACACAAGCTCTAAGTGATATTATGTTTGGCCCAGAGCTTGTTATGGAATTTCAAAATATCTACCCGAGATATGTATTGGTCTTCTTAATTGTTCCGATTATCGTTCTTATTTCCCTTGCCTCGTTCAACTACACTAATCTATCAATCGCAAGAGCCATTCAGCGATCAAAAGAAATAGGGATACGGAAAATTACTGGCAGTTCCAAAGCTCAGATCATCTCTCAATTTCTATTGGAGACTATCGTGTTCTCACTTTTAGCCTTATTGATTGCACTGCTAGCCTATCAATACCTTTCTATTAGTTTTGGTGGTTACATTCAAGAGTTTTCAGAACTCTACACATCAAATCTCAACCTCGAAATGGTTGGCTGGTTCGTGGTCTTTACGGTCATAGTAGGTTTAATCGCAGGGCTTTTACCTGCATTACATTTCGCGAAAGTTTCTCCCTTGAGTGCCATGAGAAACCAAGCAATAAACGGTTCACTTTCGATGTCAACCGTGAGGAAATTATTAGTTGGTTTACAACTTGGCGTTTCTACCTTCTTCGTTCTTTTCATTGCACTCATTGCCGACCAGAAAAAAGAAATTATGAATGCCGACCTCGGGTTTGTTTCCGAAGGTCTGATTACCATACCAATCAAAGAGGTAGACATTGACCTTCTCACTGCACAGTTGGATAAAATTCCTGAAATCACTAATTACTCCACTTCATCCATGATTCCAGGAACAGGAGGTTTCGTAAGACGATTTATCACGAACGAAAACTATTCTGATACAATTCGCACCCAATATGGAGTTGCCGATTTCAAATTCAACAGCGTGTACAAGCCTCAATTGGCAGCTGGCTTAGGGTTCAGCCCAGAAGGCATCAACGAAATTATTGTTAACGACAAAATACTTAATGCATTTCGGCTTCCATTAGACAGCGCCATAGGAAGCATAATCCACATAATGCAATATGACATAGAAGAAAACCTTGAGGTTGTAGGGGTTTTCGATAACTATGTAAGTGACGGATTATCCAGTGCTTCAATGCCTTTGATTATTCGTAATCAGCGCGATACTGCCTTAACTGATATGGTCACCATCCATCTAGCCACAACAAACTTGAGTGAGACTTTACGCAAAATTGAAGCAGGTTGGGATGCCATAGCGGAAGATCAAGACTTTGAACCTGTTTATGTAGATGATGCAATTGAAGCAGGTTATGCTCCTTTCTTCAACATGATGAATATTCTAATTTTAGCTGGCATTGCTGTAATTATTATTGCAGTGCTTGGTCAGTTCGGTATGGCGCTTTATAGTGCAGAAAGCCGGGTCAAAGAAATAGGAATTAGGAAAGTACTGGGCGCAACATTCTATTCTATTGCAAGGCTCTTTTCATTAGGCACTATCAAGTCCCTAGTTATTTCAGGGCTAATCGCCACTCCTGCGGTTTATCTTATTTTCAAGGAAATGATTGTCGCAAGTTTTGCCATGAAACTAGAAATCTCTGAACTCACACTAATCATTGCGCTTTTTGCTTTGTGGGCTATTGTTTTGGGAATTGTGACACTGCAAACTTGGCAAACCGCCAAAGCTAACCCTACAGAATCTTTAAGAAGCGAGTAGACAATTTGAAAATGAGCGAATTTGGTGATTTGAAGAGAGGTTTTTCAATCACCAAATTCTCAAATCAACCCATCTTCAAAATAAAAAAATAAAGTCTTCATTTTAGAACTCCGATATATTTCATACATTGGTCTACATTTTAGAACATGCCATGAAAGGAACACATCTAGGTGAATTTGAAGAAATAGCTTTACTCACCATTCTGGTTTTAAAGAACGATGCCTACGGGGTAAGCATTAAGCGCGAAATCAACGAACAGGGCAAAAGAAGCATCAGTAGGGGCGCATTGCACACTGCCTTATCTCGCTTGGAAGAAAAAGGGCTTTTGACTTCAAGACAAGGCCAAGGAAACGAAGACCGAGGTGGCAGGCCTAAACGCTATTATGAAGTATCGAAAAAGGGCATGGTCGCATTAAAAGAAGCCAAAGAGGTCCGTGACCAATTATGGGTTCAAATCCCTTCATTCAATACCCAATAGCCCCAATCTATTTATGCGCCCTACCCTACCAAAACTACATACACGGCTTTTCAAAGCCTTCTGCAAGCCGCAACTCTACCAAGAGCTACAAGGTGATTTAGAAGAAGAATTCTACCTCAACTCAAAAGAACTAGGCGAAGGAAAAGCCAAAGCCATTTATCGCAAAGAAGTGATGAAAATGATCAGACCTTCGGTGTTAAACGTAAATCTCATGCCCTCATTTATTAACAGGTCTTTATTCTGGCATTTTTTCAAAATCAGTTTCCGTAACATTAAAAGAAACCTTGCCTATAGCACGCTGAATATTCTAGGTTTTGCCGCTGCACTGGCCGTTTGTCTATTCTGTATTAATGCCATCTATTCCAACCATCAACTCGACAAGAAATTCTCGGACGGAGATAGAATTTACAGA